>NZ_JBQLZL010000042.1:99205-118050 GCF_052168255.1 Almyronema sp.
ACCAAAATTATTGCTATTACGGCTAGCGCTTTTGAAGAGCAGCAGGCTCAAATTTTTGAGGCGGGCTGTGATGATTTTGTCCGAAAGCCGTTTCGAGAAGCGCTGATTTTTGACAAGCTAGCTGAGTATTTGGGGGTGCAGTATCTCTATGCCGAAGCTTCTCGCAGGGCGGTGGCTTCTCCCCAAGCGATCGCGCAGCGCTATGCGCTTAGTCAAGAACAGATCCAGCAGCAGATGCCAGCAGCTTGGATTGCTGCTTTGCATCAGGCTGCTATTGAGGTTGATGGCGATTTGATTCATCAGCTAATTCAACAAATACCGCCAGAGCAGTTAGCGCTAATTACAGGCTTACAGGCTCTCGCTCAAAATTACGGGTTCGATGAAATTGCAGAACTTACCCAAGCTCAATCTGCTCCCTAACGTTTTGACGGAGATGACGCGATGAACACAGCTCGATGGCTTTTACCCCTCTCGATCAGCAGGCTAGTTTCTTTCCAGGGGCGGCGCTGGAGGCTGCGGGGAACGATGGCGCTGGTCGTTAGCCTAGTCGCGATCGCTTGTAGTTCGCCCGCCCAATTGCCTGTTGCCAGCGAAGAAGAGGCTGCTAACGGCGATCGCGCCGCCAACGAACTAACGATCCTGTGGGACAAAGGCTATGTGCTTGAAGAAGATGAAGCCATTGAAAAAGTCGTTAGCGACTGGGAAGCCAAAACGGGAATTGAGGTAACGCTGTCGTTTTATAACTCGGCTGAGATTGCGCCTAAAACCTTGCGATCGCGGCAGGCCGGGAATCCGCCTGATATTTTGCTGTCGGTAAAGTCGGCTTATCCCATTTCTGACTGGCAGGGCAAATTGGCAGATGTTTCGGCAGTTATCTTACCGATGCGCGATCGCTATTCCAAAGATGCGCTGGCCTCGGCCAAAATGTTTGGGACAACAGTGCCGGAGGGTGAATATTATGGCGTTCCGATCAATCAGTCGTCGATGCATGTTCACTACTGGCGGGATTTGCTAGCGACAGCGGGGTATACCGCTGCCGATATTCCAACCGACTGGGACGGGTTTTGGGCTTTCTGGCAGACGGTGCAGTCTCGGCTGCAAGCTACTCAAAACGCTGACATCTATGGCTTGGGTCTGCCGTTTTCAGCTTCAGCCGCAGATACTTATCAAATTTTTGAACAGGTGCTTAGGGCTTACAATGTTCGCCTGCTAGACGAGGCCGGACAGCTACAGGTTGAAGACCCGACTGTGCGACAGGGCATTGTAGACAGCCTAAACTGGTATGTGCAGTTTTATCGGCAGAAATCGGTACCGCCTCAAGCCGTTAACTGGCTCGATTCAGACAACAACCGCGCTTTTCTTAACCGCGAAGTTGTTATGACGCTCAACCCAACTTTGTCTATTCCAGCCGCCGTACGCAACGACGCCGAGACGTATTTCAATCAGCTTGGCACCATAGAGTTGCCGCCCAAACCCGATGGGACTCCGCTACCGCATTTGGTCATTGTGCGTAAGGCGATTGTGTTTAATGATGGCCCTAACCAAGAAGCGGCTAAAGATTTTTTGGCTTATTTAGTGCAGCCAGAGGTTTTGAATACCTTTTTGAAAAGTAGCTATGGGCGTTTTTCTCCTCCTATCGATGCGATCGCTCAAGATCCTTTTTGGCTCAATGAACAAGACCCCCACGTTTCTACAGTCAATCGCACCCTGGTAGAAGGTCGGGTAGAAGTTTTAGAGAATGTGCGCAATCCGGCCTATGGGGTTTTTCTAGAAGAAAATGTCTGGGGTGAAGTACTCCAGCGGATGGCGGTTGAAAACCTCAGTGCTGAGGCAGGTGCTGATATCGCGATCGCGCGTTTGCAAGCCATCTTTGCTGAGTGGCAGTAGCAGGTTAAAAGCGGAGCGCTGATGAAATTCTGGAAAACTAGCTTTACAACGAGAGTAGCCAGTGCCTTTTTACTGCTGTCTTTGCTCAGCGTTGCAGTGGTGGGGGGAGTGGCGTTTGTGCGGGCGCGGGAAGCGCTGCAACGAGCGGCCTACGATCGCTTAAGCGTAGCCGCTACCCTCAAAGAACAAGAAATCGTTCGCTGGTTTGAATCTTGCGAACGCGACTTTCTGCTCATTCGTCAATTTCCCGATGTTCAACGAAGTTTGCAGCAGATTTTAACGCATTCACCGCAATCGCCGACTTACCAAGCCGCTTATGACCAGCTCATTCGCTACTTTGCTGAATACTCCAGCATCAAAACGCAATTTGCTGAAATTTTACTGCTCGATCGCAGCAATCGCATTATTCTCTCTACCCATGCTGCCCACGAAGGCCAATACGAAATTGCCACCAACTTGACCTATTTTGAAACGGTGCAGCCCGGAGAAACCTTTACACCCGTTTTTTACATCTCTGCCAAAACAGGTAAACCAGCGATTACCTATGCAGCCCCCATTCGCGATCGCAACGGACGCCGCCAAGGTGTGATTTTGGCCGATCTCAACCTTAACCGGATTGACCAAATCGTTAGCGAACGGACCGGACTGGGCGAAACGGGCGAAACCTACGTCGTCGGTTCCTTAAGCAACCGCAATTCTTTTATCTCTAGAGCCAGCTTCGAGGCTCAGTCCTCCCTAGAAAATCTCAGCAGCCAGGGTATTGAGCAGGTGATGGACGGCATCAGCGGGGCGGGTCTTTATCCCAACTACGCCAATGTGCCTGTCATTGGTGTCTATCGCTGGCTTGACAACCAAAATGTCGCCTTGCTGGTTGAAATGAGCCAAGCAGAAGCCCTCTCTAGCCCAGCTCGAAAGCTAGCATTTAGCATCATGATCGTGGGGCTAGGCTCCGTCGGCATTTTGCTGGCGGGTGTGAGTCAGTTAGCGCGTCAACTCAAGCGATCGCGCGAACAGCTAGAAGACTACAGCCATCAGGTAGAAAAAAAAGCTGAAGAAGCTAACACAGCCAACCGCGCCAAAAGTCAGTTTTTGGCTAACATGAGCCACGAATTGAGAACCCCCCTCAACGCCATTTTGGGCTTTTCTCAACTGATGACGCGTGATCCTAGCTGTAGCGACACTCAGCTAGAAAGCCTCAGCATTATCAGCCGCAGCGGTGAGCATCTGCTAACCCTAATTGACGATGTTCTCTCTATGTCTAAGATTGAAGCTGGCTTGACCACCCTCAACCTCACCAGCTTTGACCTGTATAGCCTTTTAGATGCTTTAGAAACCATGCTGCGGGTTAAGGCCGACGCGCAAGGGCTGCAACTGGTTTTTCAGCGATCGCCTGCTGTGCCTCACTATGTCAAAACTGATGAAGGCAAACTGCGCCAGGTTTTAATCAACCTCATCGGCAACGCTATTAAGTTCACCGCTAAAGGGCGGGTGGAACTGAAGGTAGAAGCTAACAAGAACGCACCAGCAAAAGATTTTGTCAGCGCCAGCCCCGGCGAGGAAGCCGCCAAAGCAGCGCCGCCAAATTCAAAATTCAAAGTTCAAAATTCAAAACTGCTCTCTCCTGCCTCACCCCCTGCCCCCTACTGTCTTCACTTTGAAGTGACTGACACGGGACCTGGGATTGCCCCCAATGAACTGGATCAACTGTTTAACCCTTTTGTGCAAACCACAACCGGGCAAAAGTCACAGCAAGGCACAGGATTAGGTCTTTCAATTAGCCGCAGCTTTGTGCAGCTTATGGGGGGTGATATCACTGTTCACAGCGTTTTGGATCAAGGCTCTATTTTTGCGTTTGACATTGATGTCTGCTTGGCAGAAACAGCGGACGTACAGCCGCGATCGCAAAATCGTCGCATTATTGGCCTAGCGCCCGATCAGCCTGTCTATCGCCTTCTGATTGTCGAAGACCGCTGGGAAAATCGTCAACTCTTGTTGCGTACCCTCCAACCCCTTGGTTTTGAAATTTGCGAAGCGGTTAACGGTCAAGAAGGACTTGATCTCTGGACAATTTGGCAACCGCACTTGATCTGGATGGATATGCGGATGCCTGTTATGGATGGCTACGAAGCCACTCGGCGGATCCGGCAGATTGAGCAGGAGCGGCAGGGGAAGAAGGGGAGGGGAGAGGGGGGAGATGGGAGAGATGGGGGAGATAGGGGAGAGGGGGGAGAGAGGGAAGAGGGGAAAGGGCAGGCTATAAAGCGCAAACTAACGTCTGCGGAAACACGATGGTTAGAGCAAGATGCCTCACAAAATTTAAAGACTTCTCCGCCCAGGCTTTTGTCCCCGGCTGCTAGAGCCTCTGCTACCCCTACCAAAATTATTGCTATCACTGCCAGCGCTTTTGAAGAGCAACAAGCGCAAATTCTAGCTGCTGGCTGTGATGATTTTGTGCGTAAACCATTTCGAGAAGAAGTTATTTTCAACAAGCTGGTGACTCACCTGGGCGTTCAATTTCTCTATGCATCGCCTGCCCCTGCTGCTGCTATTGCGTCCTCTTCTTCGCTCACAGCCGAACAGCTAACCACCCTGCCCCCCGATTGGATTAGTGAGCTTTATACGGCGGCTGTTCGGGTAGATGCTGACTGGATAGAGCGCTTGATTGGTCAACTTCCAGAGAATCAAGCCGATCTAGCCCAGCAGTTGCGTGAACTGATCGATCGCTTTGACTTTGACACGATTATTGAATTAACCCAGGAAAAGGCTGATGCTAACGCCATCCATGAATACACCCAAAGCTGACATTCTGGTGATTGATGACACACCCGAAAATCTTCACTTGCTGTCTGACATGCTGACGCAGCAGGGGTATAAAGTGCGTAGCGTTACTAAAGGCATGACAGGGGTGCGAGGGGCGATCGCCGCCCCGCCTGATTTGGTTTTGCTGGATGTCAACATGCCGCAGATGAACGGCTATGAGGTTTGTCAGCAGCTTAAACAAAGCGATCGCACTCAAGACATTCCGGTCATTTTTATCAGTGCGCTAGGAGATGTGCTAGATAAAGTCAAAGCTTTTGCCGTTGGCGGCGTAGACTACATCACCAAGCCGTTTCAGGTAGAAGAAGTGCTGGCTCGCATTGAAACGCACCTCACCATCTGCCGCCTACAAAAGCAGATCCAAAACCGCAACCAGCAGCTCCAGCAAGAAATTCAGGAACGTCAGCAAGCCGAGGAGAAATTCACCAAGGCGTTTCGAGCCAGCCCCCACCCGATTGCCATTACAACCCTGGCCGATCACCGCTTTGTTGAGGTTAACCCTAGCTTTGTGCGCATGAGCGGCTACACCAGAGAGGCCATTTTAGGACAAACCTCTGATGATTTAGGGCTGGGTTTT
The DNA here is from genome assembly GCF_052168255.1 of Almyronema sp. Lineage (NCBI taxonomy): Bacteria > Bacillati > Cyanobacteriota > Cyanophyceae > Nodosilineales > Nodosilineaceae > Almyronema > Almyronema sp. Next base: position 104,487 of record NZ_JBQLZL010000042.1, read on the forward strand.
CGCCCAGAGGCTTACGAGCAAGGGCTAAAGACGCTTTTGGCCACCGGATCTTTTTGCAATCAAGAATTTGAGTTTCGGACTCAAGGCGATCGCTGGCGCACAGTATTGCTTTCGCTCGATCGCATTCATTTGGCTGAAACCCCCTGCATTTTGCAAATTATTAACGACATTACTGAGCGCAAGCGCCTCGAAAACGAGTTTATTTCATTGGTCAGCCATGAACTGCGCACACCCATGAGTTCCATCATTGGTTCGCTCGATATTTTGAGCACCGGGCAACTCGGTGAGCTAAACGAGCAGGGTAAACAAGTGCTAAAAATGGCCACCACCAACACCGAACGGCTGATCCGCTTGGTCAATGACATCCTTGATTTAGAGCGGATCAAGTCAGGCAAAATCAACCTGCAAAAGACTGTCTGCAATGTGGCTGATCTGCTCACCCAAGCGGCAGAAGCGATGCAAGCCATGGCTGAAAAAGCTCAGGTCAAACTTATCATTGAGCCAATAGAAGCCAACCTTTGGGCTGACCCCGATCGCATTTTGCAAGCCCTAACCAACTTGCTGAGCAACGCTATCAAATTTTCAGAGCCGCAGGGAACCGTGTGGTTAAAAGCAGAGAAAACCGAAAACTCACCACTCACCACTCACCACTCTTCTCCGTACTCGCCGGACGCTCTCTTCATTACCGTTCGCGACGAAGGACGAGGCATTCCTCAAGACAAGCTACAAAGCATCTTTGAACGGTTTCAACAGGTGGATGCTTCTGATTCGCGCAAAAAAGGAGGGACTGGGTTAGGACTCGCTATTTGCCGCAACATTGTTGAGCAACACGATGGCCACATTTGGGCGGAGAGTTCACCGGGAAAAGGCAGTGTGTTTAAGCTGCAGATCCCCTTATCGGCAAAACCGTCAGCCTCAAGCTAAAAATTGAGAAAACCTTGCTTTCTGCGCTCAAACAATAGCCGTCTCAGTTTCGCGTCTTGTTTTTATTTTTTGCATAAATCCGAATGGACTTATATGACTAAACGTATCTTGCTGGTAGATGATGAACCGGACGTCCGGGCGATCGCGCGTCTGGGTCTAGAAATGGGGGCTGGCTGGCAGGTGCTAGATGCGACTTCGGGCAAGGAAGCGCTGCGAATGGCGGCTAAGCACCAGCCAGATGTAATTTTGCTAGATATGATGATGCCAGATATGGACGGGCGATCGACCCTCAAAGCGCTCAAATCTAATGCCGTCACCCATCAAATTCCGGTGATTTTAGTCACCGCTAAGGTGCAGCAAAGCGATCAGCAAAATTTTGCCGACTTAGAAGTAGCCGCCGTCTTTGCTAAACCGTTTCGTCCCCTCCAGCTAGCTGATCAGATTCGACACACGTTAGGTTGGTCGGCCTAATCTTCAGAGGATGTTTGAAAAATCCTATTTTTTGGAGCAAAAGCGGAGATCTCCCTACATCTCCCTTAAAAAGGGGCTTTTACCCCACTTTTTAAGAGGCAAGGGGGGATCAACAGATGCCTAAAGCTACAGCAGATCACTTTTCAAATACCCTTTCAACTGAGCAGCGATCGCCTGAGGCAACGACACAGCTATAGCTGTCGCCACCAGCGCTGAGACACCTTAATTGCGAAAAGCCGTCCTTCTGCTTTTAGCCTTCTGCCGTTAGCTATATATGCTAGTAGACTAGCTTTGGTTAGTTTTAAGACATTGACAGTATGACTCAATCAGTTGACACGCTCTTTGATGAAGGGATTAAGCGCTATCAGTCGGGTGAATCCGCAAAAGACTTGATCCCCATTTTTAAAGAAATATGCGATCGCACGCCCAAAAATAGCGCTGCTTGGACTTGCCTAGCTTGGCTTTATTTGCTGGCCGATAAACCCAATTCGGCTCTAAAAGCAGCGCAAAAGGGCGTTAAGCTTGCCCCTCAAGATCCCCAAGCCCGAATTAACCTATCCATCGCCATGTTAGAAGCGGGTAAGCCAGGGGTTCGCTCTCATGTAGAACTCGCAGGACGAGCCGTTTCGGCGATCCCAGAAATTCGCCAAGAAGTTGAGAGCAATTTTGAAGAAGGATTAAGCCGAAAACCCGATTGGCCTAGCCTACAGCGAGTCAAAAATTGGCTATTTGAAAGTTAGAAACCAATAGTTCACAGTCGTTTGCTCAGCTTTGAGAAGAGATTGGCAACAAGATTTTAATGATTAACCTTGATTAAGCTGTAGCGGCCTTACTTAATCAAATTCAGCCTGGGGATCAAGGCTTGATCCCCAAAAAATACTATTTTTTAAGCGCTGAAGGCATTATCAGGCGGGCGATCCCCAAGCTCTACGTCTGCAATATTTGATCAGATAACTTAATGAGAGATTCAAGAAGCTAATGATAGGATTCAGTTAAGACAGCGATAAGTTTTGCTTGTCTGTTGCACTGCTGATGTCGCCCTAACGGAGTAAAAATATGGCTAGCCGCACTGTAGAAGTTAAGCCTGAGACTCGTAATCACAAAGGCTTTTTTGTTCAAGAAGCTGCTTACAAGTTGATGGGTATTGAAAAATCAGGCTGGGCTTTAATTTGTTTAGATGAAGCCACTTGCCATTATGTTGATCCTGACAATCTAGAATCCGCAGCTATTTGGGAAGGTCAAGAATCTGAGTAATTTAAGATCACTTAAGCTCGAAGCTCAGTAAAAATAATTGAATAATTTAGCTTCTACAGTATGGCTGTTCTAAAATCAGGGAGCGGCCATATTTTTTTGTTATGAAAGATAAATTAATCAACATTTTGAACTGGCTTTTAGTCATCAACCTTTTTTTCGTATTGTTTAGCTTTTTTTGGTTTGCGACTGCTCTAGTTGGTCGCTCTTTCGACTTCAATTTGGGGTTTGACCTCTGGTACGCTCTCTGGGATCCACTATTTATGCCAGCCATTGGCATTCTCATGGCTGGTTCCCTTTTAAGCGGCTTAATTAGCTGGGTAAATCGACGGCTGGCTGCCAAAGAGGGCTAGTTCAGAAATTTGCCCCTCACTCCTAGCCACTCATTCCTCTTTCTTTTCTGCTACGCGCAATTTAGCCGATCGCGATCGCGAATTAAATTGAATTTCTTCATCTTGAGCAGTAATAGGCTTTTTTGTTAGCACCTGTAGCTGAGGATGGTTGCGCATGCTGTGCTTAACACGGCGATCTTCAAGGCTATGAAAACTAATAATAGCCAGACGACCATGGGGCTTGAGCCAGCGAGGGGCTTGCTCTAAAAGCGTTTCTAAAACTGCTAGCTCTTGGTTAACAGCAATGCGCAAGGCTTGAAAAACGCGGGTTGCCGGGTTGATACGGCCATAGCGATATTTAGGGGGCACAGAACGCGCGATCGCGTCTGCTAGGTCTGTAGTGGTTTGAAAAGGACGCTGGGCAACGATTGCCCGCGCAATTCGCCGAGAAAGCCGCTCTTCGCCGTAGTGATAAAAAATATCAGCGAGTTGCTTTTCTTCCCAGTGGTTGACAATTTCAGCCGCCGTCAGCGCTTGCTGGCGATCCATACGCATGTCTAACGGGGCTGCTAAGCGAAAGCTAAAACCCCGTTCGGCAATGTCAAATTGGGCAGAGCTAACGCCTAAATCGGCCAAAATGCCATCAAAACGGCGATCGCCAGGGTCATACTGGCTAAAGTTGCCGTGCCAAAATTCAACGCGATCGCCATAGGGCGCTAATGTAGCTTGAGCAGCCGCGATCGCCTGCGTATCTTGATCAATGGCCACCAGCGTACTTTCTGGCATGGCCGTCAACAGCAGTTGGCTATGCCCACCGCCACCAACGGTAGCGTCTAGATATTGTCCCTTAGGGGCAAAAGCCAGGTATTGCAAAACTGCCTGCCCCAACACAGGGACATGATGAAATTCCGTTTGAGCCGCTTCTTCAGGCGATCGCGTAGTCATGCTGAGCTATAAATCCGCGCAAAAATTAGCCTTTGGGGTATCAGGCTAAGCCTAACGCACCGTTTTACGAAAGCAACGTTAAAAACGATTGCCCAAGCCCCCCGTCTTCACCCTGCCTCAGCATTGAAGAATCAGCATTGAAGGTTTGAAACAAAAGTATAACAATAGAGATAAGCAAACCGATGACGGCAAAGGCTTCTGTTTGGCCCATCTGGCTGTAGACTTTGCTTTAGTGTCATCTTAAATAGACTAAGGCTGTTGCTCACGCAGAAAGCCTTGCTGAAAGCCTCTAGGGAGAGAACGCTCATCTATGACTAGGCTCGAAACCAGAACAGAGCCAATGGTGTTAAACATGGGGCCTCACCACCCGTCAATGCACGGGGTGTTGCGCCTAATTGTCACCTTGGACGGCGAAGATGTCGTTGACTGCGAACCTGTAATTGGCTATCTTCATCGCGGTATGGAGAAAATCGCCGAAAACCGCACAAACATTATGTTTGTCCCCTACGTGAGTCGGTGGGATTATGCGGCAGGCATGTTCAACGAAGCCATTACGGTCAACGCACCTGAGCAGCTAGCTGACATTGAAGTACCGAAACGCGCCAGCTATATTCGCGTCATCATGCTGGAGCTAAACCGTATTGCCAATCACCTGCTGTGGCTTGGCCCTTTTCTTGCTGACGTGGGGGCTCAAACTCCCTTTTTCTACATTTTCCGTGAGCGGGAAATGATCTATGACCTGTGGGAAGCAGCTACAGGTATGCGGTTAATCAACAACAACTATTTCCGCATTGGCGGCGTCGCGGCTGATTTACCCTACGGCTGGATCGACAAGTGTTTAGACTTTTGCGACTACTTTTTACCCAAAGTAGATGAGTACGAGCGCTTAATCACCAACAACCCCATTTTTCGTCGCCGGGTTGAGGGCATCGGCACCGTCACCCGCGATGAAGCCATTAATTGGGGACTTTCGGGGCCGATGTTGCGCGGTTCTGGGGTGAAGTGGGATCTACGCAAAGTTGACCACTACGAATGCTATGACGACTTTGACTGGGAAGTTCAATGGGAAACGGCAGGCGACTGCATGGCGCGGTACCTGGTTCGAATCCGGGAGATGCGAGAGTCGGTCAAAATCATCCGGCAAGCCTGCAAAATGATTCCTGGTGGCCCTTATGAAAACCTGGAGGCCAAACGCATGGCGGAAGGGCCTAAGTCTGAGTGGAATGATTTTGATTATCAGTTTATTGGTAAAAAAATTCCACCCACCTTTAAAATTCCGGCTGGTGAACATTACGTCAGAATGGAGACGGGTAAAGGCGAATTGGGCGTTTTCATCATCGGTGACGACAATGTCTTTCCCTGGCGCTTCAAAATTCGAGCACCCGACTTCAACAACTTGCAGATTTTGCCTTACTTGCTGCGTGGAGTCAAAGTTGCCGATATTATGGCAATTTTAGGCAGCATTGATATCATCATGGGTTCTGTCGATCGCTAGCGATCGACATTAGCAAAGTAACGCATGTTTGAGCAGGTTCTAGATGAGCCTGCTTTTCTGTTGTTGCGCAAATTAGCTGAACTTTTGAATTTCTGCAGACTTCCATGATTTCCAGGGGCACCTTAGGATCACGCTACCATCGGCAAGCCATTGTAGATGTAAACTCAACTCATGCTATCTGTAGCTTGCCAGAGGGGCTGTTGTTTCTGTTTTGAGTGAGCTGTTTTGAAAACTTCTGAGTCTATCGCTTCACAGGCAGTCCTCGATCAGCAATGCCGTCATGTTCAACTGCTGAGACAGATTATGGCCATTGTTCAGCAGACTAATGGTACGCAAGTTTACCGCGCGATCGCTCATCAAATCGGTTCTTTGCTTGCGGTTAACTGTTGTCTAATCTGGACTAGCCAGAACCAATCGCTAACGTTGCAAGCGCTTTACCAGTCTGAAGAAGCGCCACTTGAGATCAGCCTAGAACAACTTCAGGCTTATCTGGCAGAACGGTTGACTGAGAATACTAGCGCTTTTATTGTCTCAAGCGAAGGCACAGTTTTAGACGTTCAAACTCATCAAAATCAGTGGCCTCAAGCGGCAGCTTTTTGGCTTGTACCCACTTACTCTCAGCAACAACTCAACGGTTGGCTGGGGTTGCAGATGCCTCAATCAGCTTGGGATGCCTTACCCAACGGTTGGCTGCAAGACATTACGGTTCAGTTAGGGATTGCGATCGCTCAAAATCGGTTGGCTGACTGTGAGCGTCAGCTCAAACTTTCCACCATAGAACGCACCCAAGCCGAACAAGCATGGCAAGAAAGCCAGCGTTTTATTCAAAGCATTACAGACGCCAGCACCAACATTCTCTATTTGTATGAACTAGAATCTCAGTGTTTAACCTATGCCAACCAGCAACTTGAAAAAGTTTTAGGCTATCACCTCAGCGAAATTCAATATCGCTCCAGTCAAACGATTCATCCCCAAGACCTAGAACGGCTCAATAGTCAGCGGCAACGTTCTGTTGCCTTGCAAGATGGCGAAGTATTAGAAGGGGAGTATCGCTTCCGTCACAGCAAAGGCTACTGGCGATGGTTGCTCATTCGGGAAACGGTTTACAGCCGCTCACTCGACGGCATGCCTCGCCAGCTTTTGGGAACAGCAACCGATATTACTGCCCTCAAACAGACCAGTTCTGACCTGGAAAAAGCCAACGAAGCCTTAGAAAGATTGGCAGCCACCGATGAGCTGACGCAGCTAGCCAATCGCCGCTATTTGATGAATTATTTGACCCGGCAATGGCAAAAGCTGTTAGAAACGCAGCAGCCATTGACTTTGATCTTGTGTGATGTGGACTACTTTAAGCGCTACAACGATACTTACGGTCACCAGTCTGGTGACGAATGCCTTAGACAAGTTGGGCTGGCTCTAAAGGCTTCCGTTCGACGCTCAAGTGATTTGGTTGCTCGTTATGGTGGAGAAGAATTTGTCTTGGTTCTGCCACGAACGACCGCAGCAGATGCCGTTCAGGTCGCAACCCGCATTCGCCAAAATGTTCGCCAACAAGCGATTGAGCATCGTCAGTCTGAAATTAGCCAATATCTCACCGTTAGCTTAGGGATTGCTGGTGCAGTGCCAACTGACTCTCAGTCTATTGAAAAACTCATGACCAGAGCCGATCAAGCGCTCTACACGGCAAAATGCCAGGGTCGCGATCGCGTTTGTATTGCCGATGCCACAACGGGTCATTCTTCAATCATGTGCCCGTAACCACCGCCGCCTGGTGTTTCAATCACCATCACATCCCCAGGTTGCATAGCAATAGTTGCTTGATTGCTGAAGAGTTCAGTTTGACCGTCACTGCGTTCTACAAGATTTTTGCCGACTTTACCCGCTTGCCCCCCTGCTAAACCAAAAGGGGGAACCTGACGACGACTCGACAAAATAGCCGCCATCATAGGCTGCAAAAATTTAATCCGGCGAATAATCCCATTGCCACCGCAATAGCGCCCCCGCCCGCCACTATCAGAACGGATTTGAAACTGTTCTAAGCGGACTGGAAACCGCCATTCTAAAACTTCAGGATCTGTTAGGCGAGAGTTGGTCATGTGGGTGTGAACGGCATCAGTGCCGTCAAAGTCTGGGCCAGCGCCTGAGCCACCGCAAATGGTTTCGTAGTACTGATAGGTGTCATTACCAAACGTAAAATTATTCATCGTTCCCTGCGAACCTGCGAGCTTGCCTAAAGCTCCATAAAGGGCATCTGTAATGGCCTGCGAAGTCTCGACATTGCCAGCAACAACTGCCGCTGGTGGATGGGGGTTGAGTAAACAACCTGCTGGTATAACAATCTCTAAGGGCTTCAGACATCCTGCATTTAAAGGGATATCATCATCAACCAGGGTGCGAAAGACATAAAGTACCGCCGCTTTGCAAACAGCGGTTGGGGCGTTGAAGTTGTTGGGCAGTTGAGGCGAGGTGCCCGAAAAGTCAATTTTAGCGCTGCGGGTAGTCCGATCAATCGTGATGCTGACAGCGATCTGGCGACCATCGTCTAACTGGTTGGTAAACTGACCTGCCTGCAGTACCTCAATGACCTGTCTTACACAGTTTTCGGCATTGTCCTGAACGTGCTGCATATAGCTTTGCACCGTTGCTAGGCCATAGTGAGCCACCATTTTATGCAGTTCTTGTACCCCTTTCTCGTTAGCCGCGATTTGAGCTTGCAAGTCAGCCATGTTTTGAGTAGGATTGCGGGCTGGATAGGTTGCCGCTGTCAGTAGATTGAGCACAGCCGCTTCGCGAAAGTGCCCTCGATCAACAAGCTGAAAGTTGTCAATTAGAACGCCTTCCTGCTCGATAGAGGTGCTCTCTGGCGGCATTGAACCGGGCGTGATGCCGCCAACATCGGCATGATGTCCGCGCGAGGCGACGTAGAAAAGCGGTTGGGCTGCTTGTGTAGATGTTTGCAAGCTGAAGACTGGCGTGATTACGGTGATGTCTGGTAGATGCGTACCGCCGTTATAGGGGTTGTTCAACATATAGACATCTCCCGGCTTCAGTGAATTTGACTTAGCCTGAATCAGACTTTGCACACTTTCTCCCATTGAACCTAGGTGCACGGGGATATGAGGTGCGTTAGCCACGAGTTGCCCCTGGCTGTCAAAAATAGCGCAGGAAAAATCTAATCGTTCTTTGATGTTGACGGAGTAGCTGGTGTTTTGCAGCGTTACCCCCATTTCTTCAGCGATCGCCCGAAAGAGGTTGTTGAAAATTTCTAGTAAGACTGGATCGGGGGAGGAGGGCGGGAGGGGGAGAGGGGGGGAAAGGGGGAGAGGTTTGGGGTTTGCAGATTCGGCTTCTATCCCGTCTTTATCTTCTCCAACTCCCTCAGCTTCCTTCTCTTTTCTAGCTCCCTCAGCTTCCCTCTCTTCTCCAACTCCCTCAGCTTCCTTCTCTTCTCCAACTCCCTCAGCTTCCTTCTCTTTTCTGGCTCTCTCAGCTTCCCTTTCTGCGTGTTCTTCAACTTGCTGCAAAACTAAATATCCCTGCTCTGTTATACAGGCGTCCCAACCTGGCTCAACTACGTTAGTCCCTGTAGCTTCGATAATGAGGGCTGGCCCGGAGAGGCGATCGCCGCTACGTAAGTCTGTTCGCTGATAGATGGGGGTTTCTTGCCAGCGATCGCGAGTGTAGACCGCTACCGTGGCTTTGGGGGTTGGGGCGGTTTGGGGGGAATTGTCTCTAAAGGTTTCCTCAGGAGCAATTGTCTGAGCAATGACTTCAACTGAAACGGCTTCGGCTATGAGAGATTTCTGAGGCATGATGAAGCCGTAGCGTTGCTGGTAAGCGTCTTCAAACTCGGCTCGCATTGTCTGCAAATCCCCAAAGGCGACGACTAAGGGTGAATCGCTACCCTCATAGCGCAAATGAACTTTGGGCAAAACCACAATGCGATCGCTCGATTGCAAGGGTTCAACAGGCGGGATGTCTAATCCCTGCTGGCACAAATCAGCTTTTTTCTTCCGGGCAAGCTTTTCTAAGGCTTGGGTGATCTGGGCTATGTTTTCGGCGGTTAAAGGCTGCTCAATTGCTTGTTCTGCTAGGGCACGGATATCGGCTAAGCCCATACCGTAAGCCGAAAGTACCCCTGCATAAGGGTGAATAAAAATTTCCTGAATACCCAGAGTTTCGGCAATTAAGCAGGCATGTTGCCCCCCTGCTCCGCCAAAGCAACACAGCACGTAAGCTGAAACATCGTGACCCCGTTGCACCGAGATTTTCTTGATGGCGTTGGCCATTTTTTCAACGGCGATCGCTAGAAAGCCTGAGGCTACTTGCTCAGGCGATCGCGTGTTGCCTGTTTGAGTTTGAATTTGAGCCGCCAACTCAAAAAACTTTTGCTGCACAATCGCTGTATCAAGAGATTGATTACCCGCAGAGCCAAAGACTTGCGGAAAAAAATCAGGCTGGAGCTTACCTACCATGACATTGCAGTCGGTTACAGCTAACGGCCCACCATTGCGGTAGCAGGCTGGCCCCGGATACGCTCCAGCCGAAGCCGGGCCGACTCGATAACGCGCCCCATCAAAACTCAAAATAGACCCCCCCCCAGCAGCCACGGTATGAATTGCCATCATCGGGGCGCGTAACCGCACGCCTGCGACCTCAGTTTCAAAGGTGCGTTCATAGGTACCGCTGTAGTGAGAGACATCTGTAGAGGTACCGCCCATATCAAAGCCAATAATCTTTTGATACCCAGCCCGCTGGCTGGTTTGCACCGCTCCCACAATGCCTCCTGCTGGCCCAGACAGAATACTGTCTTTGCCTTGAAACAGGCTGGCATCTGTAAGGCCGCCGTTGGACTGCATAAACATGAGGCGAGGGGGGGAAGGGGGAGGGGAAAGAGGGTTTTGCGCACTGGCTTTGTCTGTCGATAGCGCCTCTGGTGGTAATCTTTTAAGCGCTAAACTTTGCTCTCCTCCTTCTCCCTGTCCTGGCTTGTCTTTCTGACCGTCTGTGCTTTCCTGCTGGCTTCCTTTACCCAGCTCTGTGGTTATGCGATCGACGTACCGCCGCAGGATAGGAGATAGATAGGCGTCAACAACGGTGGTGTCTCCTCGGCTAATCAGCTTCATCAAAGGGCTGACCTGATGAGAAACTGAAATTTGGCTAAAGCCAATTTCTTGGGCGATCGCTGCTACTTGCCGTTCATGGGCTGGGTAACGGTAGCCATGCATTAAGACAATGGCACAGCTATGAATGCCGCGATCGTAGCTGTGCTGCAAAGCCGTTTTGAGCTGAGCGGCAGCGCTAGAGGTAAGCGGCTGTAAGGCTTCGCCGTGGGCACTCATGCGCTCAGGGACTTCAATGACCTGTTCGTAGAGCATTTCAGGCAGCACAATCTGACGAGCAAAGATGTCTGGACGATTTTGGTAGCCAATTCGAAGGGCATCGCGAAATCCTTGAGTGATCAGGAGAACAGTGCGATCGCCCCGGCGTTCGAGTAGGGCATTGGTTGCAACCGTGGTTCCCATTTTGATAGCCGCAATCTTAGCGGCTGGAATCGGCTGTTCAGCCGTCAGCCCCATCACCTCTCGAATACCTTGCAAGGGTGCATCCTGATAGCGATCAGGATTTTCTGAAAGCAATTTGTGAATAATAATTTTTCCGTCAGGCTGTTGGGCAACCACATCAGTAAAGGTGCCGCCTCGATCGATCCAAAATTGCCAGCGATCGCTTGAATGCTCAGCCATGTTGATAATCAGTCCTAAGAAGAATAAAAAATCCACATCCATTGCTTACAACTAAATATAGTTTCAGTTACGAGCTAGGTTGTGGAACCCATGCGTTAGCGAGCAGAAGGATGTCTTTATTAGAGTTTTTGGGGTTGCTGGTGATTGCTGCTATCTGTGGCGGTTTAGGTCAGTCACTGGTGGGTTATTCGGTGGGGGGATGTCTGGCCTCTATATTGGTAGGAATTATGGGAGCCTATCTAGGGTTATGGATTGCCAGAGAATTCAGTTTGCCTGTGCTGATAGCGTTCAACATCGGGGGTCAGCCTTTTCCGATTATCTGGTCAGTGATTGGAGCAGCGTTGCTAGCAGCTCTGTTCGGCTTGATTAACCGGGCTATTCGTTCACGCTAGCGTCTCTTTGCCATGAGCAAAACTTAAGGTGGCTATCAGCCTGTTCTCAGAACAAATTGCAATAATAAATCGTCAAAGCTAATTAACTTTGCAAGTCTTGGGTTAATATAGCAGACTAGCTAAACTGCTTTTTCTGTTACATTTTCATGACAAAGGGGAAGGCTAAACTTAATCCACTTGCCCATAGGCAAGCGAGTTCGGTTTTCCGGTTGGGTTCTCCTCCCCTAATCGCCAACTGAGTAAGGGATGATGGAGCAACACCGTAGCATTGACCTGTTAGAGCTGTTAGCCAAACGTCTGAAAGTCCTTGCTGAGGGCAGTTTCAGAGACTGGCTAGCTCAATGCTACCCATAGAAAGGAGCTAGCGTTTCGGCACTTTACGCGACTGAGGAAATGTTTTATCATAGAAATACGAAGTCATTACGATTTTGATTAACGCCATCCACACATAGGCATTTTCGGTGATCACCGGACGACTTTAGGGCTATTAAGTGGGGCGTCACTCCAGACATGTCTGGGTTTGAGGAGTGAGCGCCACCAGCTGTTTTTTGCTACATCAGAGCCTGCCCGGTTTGAGCTTAGGAAAGCAGAACTTTTCTATGCCGATAGTTGTCTTTACGTTTTTGGTGTAGTTGTGTTCTCTCCAAAGCCTGGATTCTGTTCAGGCTGGTATCGGCATTTTCAGCGGAGGCGAGTTTATCCATGTCCAAAGTAAAAGCACGCCAGACGAAATCTCGCAGTAAGGCAAAGCCCCTGTTTACGACAGATGCAGTGCGTACTTATCTTCACGAGATTGGTCGGGTTCCTCTTTTAACCCACGAACAAGAGATTATTTTAGGCAAACAGGTTCAGCAACTGATGGCACTTTTAGAGATTAAAGAAGTGCTAGAAGAAAATCTGGATCGTGAAATCTCTGATCAAGAGTGGGCAGAAAAAGCGGGTCTGAACCTTGAAGATTTGCGCAAGCAGGTTCGTAAGGGGCAGCGTGCTAAGCGCAAAATGATTGAAGCCAATTTAAGGCTGGTTGTAGCGATCGCCAAAAAATATCAGAAACGAAATTTAGAGTTTCTGGATTTGATTCAGGAAGGGACGCTAGGGCTAGAGCGAGGAGTTGAAAAATTTGACCCAACCAAGGGTTACAAGTTTTCAACCTACGCTTACTGGTGGATTCGCCAAGCCATCACGCGAGCGATCGCCCAGCAGGCGCGAACCATCCGTCTGCCTATTCACATTACTGAAAAGCTCAATAAGATCAAAAAAGTACAGCGAGAGCTGGCTCAAAAACTGGGTCGCGCGGCCTCTCCAGTAGAAATTGCTGAGGAGCTAGAACTAGATCCCAAGCAAATTCGGGAGTTTTTGCTGCTGGCGCGACAGCCAATCTCCCTCGACGTGCGGATTGGCGACAACCAAGACACTGAGCTACAAGAACTGCTGGAAGACGATGGTGCTTCACCAGAGGACTTTACCGTCCAAGAATCTTTGCGGCAGGATATTCGCGGTATGCTTTCAGAGCTGACACCGCAACAGCAAGAAGTGATTACGCTGCGTTTTGGTTTAAATGATGGCAACGAGCTGTCGTTAGCAAAAGTCGGCCAGCGGATGAGCATCAGCCGGGAACGGGTACGTCAACTAGAGCAGCAAGCGTTGAAGCACCTGCGGCGGCGCAAGTCTAACATTCAAGGCTACCTAGCCAGCTAGCAGACTTTAAAAATGAGCGAATCAAAAGCGCGGCAAGACCGCGCTTTTTTAATGGTTGGCCGCGAGGGGCTATCTCGCCTACCAGTGATTTCTATCGCAATGAAGGTGCTGAAGCTGGGTCAGATTGCGGTATGGACAAGGCCAGTTTCCATTAGGGAAAGCGAGTACAGCAGTTAATAGAGTAAGCGACATGTCAGGTGGTGTATTTGCCGCTTTTAGCTTGTAGCCCCCATCCTGAACAAAATTAGGCAGGTGGGTCTTGTTTTTGCTCAAGCAAAAAGGGTTGGTGTCGCTTGTGGCTGTTTGAGCTTT
>NZ_JBQLZL010000042.1:118150-139384 GCF_052168255.1 Almyronema sp.
GGTAAACCCGATCGAGTTCAAGCAGCGTTTGCAGCAGTACCGTTGCCCCCTGAGCACACTGTTCCGGAGAAGTATATTCGATTTCCGAGTGGCTGATGCCCCCCTCGCTGGGCACAAAAATCATGCCCATATCAGTAAAGCGTCCCATTGCTTGAGCATCGTGGCCAGCGCGGCTAGGCAGAGGCATGTGGCTAAAGCCTAAGCGATCGCACACTTGAGTAATGGTTTGCTGAATCACAGGGGCGGCTGGGCTGGGATCAACATCCAATACGGGCGTGATGGTAATCTCCGTTTGAGTCGCCTCGGCAATTTGAATCATTTCAGCTTTGAGAGCATCCACTAAGCCTACAATCTCAGCTTTAGAGAGATCGCGGACGTCTAAGCTAGCCTGAACTTCGCCCGGAATCACGTTTGTCGCATTGGGCCAGACTGTCAGCGAACCTACCGTAGCAACCTGCCGCCCTGGTCGAGTCTTAGCCAGCGATTCTACCGCTAAAACAAGGTGGGCAGCCGCGACTAAGGCATCTTGTCGCAGTTCCATGGGCGTTGTTCCTGCGTGGTTGGGGGCACCTTTAATCAAAATTTGGTAGCGCTGTAAACCCACAACCCCTTCAACGACGCCAATACTTTTGCCAGCGGTTTCTAGCACTTGTCCTTGCTCGACGTGCAGTTCGACAAAAGCGCAGATATGCTGACGGCTGCAACGCGCAGTTGCTAGCTGCTGCCAGTCACCGCCAACCTTACGCAGACGGGATTGAATCGAGGGCTGATTTTTCCGCGCATATTGGTCGGGATCTAGCGCGGCTGTACCAGCGATCGCTTTACTACCAATCATGCTGTCTTCTTCGTCGGTAAAGACAATCACTTCGAAGGGATGTTGCAGTTGTAGCCCGCTTTCTTTTAGCGTTCGCGCAACTTCAATACCCGCTAACACCCCCAGCGTGCCGTCATACTTTCCGGCTTTGGGCACCGTATCAATGTGAGAGCCAGTTGCCAAAGCTGGGGCGTTTTGCTTGCCCGGTAAGGTTCCTATAATATTGCCTGCCGCATCAGAGCGCACCGATAAGCCAGCCGCCGCCATCCAGCGCCAGACCAACTGACGGGCTTTGATATCCTCGGGGCTAAAAGCAAGCCGACGGACACCATCTGCTGGTAATTTGCCAATTTCAGCCAAATCCATCAGGCTCTGATAGAGGCGATCGCGATTGACAACAGGTAGCAGCTGAACGGTCATGCTTTTTAACCTCCCTCTAACAACACCACAGCGATGCCCAGGGCACCTATTTGGCAAAAATGTATACTGTATACAATCCAGAATACTGTATCACTGTTAACCAACGTAAAGATTGACTTCAAAGGCGGCTATGGGATTTTCCAGCGCGGAAGGCAAGGCAACTGTTGGCAAAAGGCTATTTCAGAAACCGCAGCGATCGCCCAAAGTCAGTTTTGGCGACGGCGTTTTTCGGCGGCGTTTTTTAGCACCTGATCTAGCCACTTAGCTTGTGCTTCAAACCGGATCAACCCTCAGCGATCCAGGCTCAGCGCAAAAAGCGATCGAGCGCCGTTTTCAACTCTTCAATTTCGGCTTCAATATTGCCTTCAGCCGCTGCGCGGCTGACACACTCTGATAAATGCTCATCTAAAATAATGCGGGCAACGCGATCGAGCGCCCCCCGAACGGCGGCAATTTGCACTAAAACATCTGGGCAAGGACGGCTTTCTTGCACCATCGTTTTGATGCCGCGAATATGACCTTCTACCCGAGCCAGCCGATTAATAATACGCTTTAGCGATTCCTCGCTATGAACGTGAGCGTGCTCTCCGTGGCTATGGGGGTTTGACTCAACAGGGGGCAGCGGCAAAGTCTCGCGCGATTGATTGAACGCGGTACCAAAGGAAAGATCGGAAGCCGTCATTAGTGTCAGTAGGTAGGGTAAGTGAATCGCCAGTAAGACTACTAGTCTAGCGACTATTCTGAACCAGGCTCAAATCCTGATAGCTCGGCCAGTTCTTCTAGCGATCGCACGCCCATATACAATTCACCATTGATTTCCCAGGTAGGGTAACCCTGAATGCCTTTAGCTTGGCAAACCTCAGGTTGGGCATTTTCACCGCTAGGATCACACTCTACATAAGGAATGCGATCGACAGCGTCGTTAAAGCGCTCTTTTTGATCAGCGCAATGGGGACACCAGTAAGCCCCGTACATCTTATCGCCTTCAGCGGTTAAGTGATCAGCAAGCTGAGCCTCAAACGAAAGTGGTTCAGGTTCGGGCGTACCGACCTGACTGCAACTCATGAGCAGGCTACCGATGATCACAGCGCTCCCCAAAAGACTACCGCTAACCAGTTGACGCGGAAAAAGAGTTGGCATGGTACTTAACTAAGCAGTTGAAATGGATCGATTAAGCTATGGAATGTTTTAGACAGGCAAACAGTTCCCAACGGCGGTGAGGAGAACCGTACTCATCCTAGTCTAACTACCCCTACTTGAAGTCGCTTTGCCCTCTCCGTCACGATGGAAGTTACAGAAAGGGGGTTAGTCTGAGAAAGGGCACATTGGTATTTAGGTCAGTTGAGAACGGTCTGAGCCGATGCCGACTCACTCGATCAGCCTTTCAGAAACGGGTTCAGTTAGGTTTTATTGGGTTTTTACTAAGGCCGATGAGATTAACGCAGCGCTTTCAACACATGATCCGTCTTTGGGGTCGCAGACTGGTGCTTTTAGGCATCAGTCTTTTGCTAGTCGGGCACTTGGGTCTATTGCCAGCCCAAGCCGTTGCCTTGGCTCAAGTTCCGGTGGCTAACGCGAACGACAGCTTTGTAGCGGCGGCGGTTAGAGAAGTAGGGCCAGCAGTTGTCCGTATTGATACTGAAAAAACAGTGGTTCGCCGCTCACCTGATCCATTTTTTGAAGATCCGTTTTTTAGAGGTTTTTTTGGTGGGCCAAACGGGATGTCTGGCTTACCTCAGGAAGAACAACTGCTGCGCGGCCAAGGCTCAGGCTTTATCATTGACCCCAGCGGTAATATTTTGACCAATGCCCATGTGGTTGATGGGGCTGATCGGGTGACGGTCACGCTCAAAGACGGTCGCCAGTTTGCCGGGACTGTCGAAGGCGAAGATGAAGTCACCGATCTGGCTGTGGTGAAAATTAATGCTGGCAGTGAAGATTTGCCCATTGCTAGCCTGGGCGATTCTGACCAGATAGCGGTGGGGGATTGGGCGATCGCCGTCGGTAATCCCCTCGGTTTAGACAATACGGTGACGCTGGGTATTGTTAGCACCCTCAAACGCTCTAGTGCCACCGTTGGCATTCCCGACAAACGCCTGGAGTTTATCCAAACCGACGCCGCCATCAACCCTGGCAACTCCGGTGGCCCTCTTTTGAATCAAAGCGGTGAAGTGATTGGCATTAATACTGCCATTCGAGCAGACGCAATGGGGATTGGCTTTGCCATTCCAATCAACAAGGCCAAAGAAATCAAAGACCGCCTGGTACGAGGTGAGCAAATTGCCCATCCTTATCTGGGGGTTCAGATTGCCACACTGACACCCGATATGGCCAAGCGCAATAACGAAGATCCTAATTCTGGCTTCACTTTGCCTGAGGTGAATGGGGCACTGGTGGTACGTGTGATTTCAGGTACCCCAGCCGCAGAAGCAGGCTTACGCCGGGGCGATGTTATTGTCGAAGTGGAAGGCAAAGCCATTACCTCTTCAGATCAGCTGCAAACTCAAATTGATCGCAGTGAAGTGGGCAAATCCTTACAGGTTAAAGTCAGAAGGGGTAGCCAAACGCAACAGTTTTCTGTGAAAACGGCAGCGCTAGAAAGCGATCGCTAATTTTCAGGTGGGAGAAAAGCCCTTTCCTGCTGTTGTTAAGGTCATCACTTTTACTTATTGGCTGCTTTGTCAGACCAAAAGAGTGCGATCGGCGATCGCACTCTTTTTTGCTTATTCTGCGAGGATAAAGCTATAGCTGTAGTGATAAGAGTTGAGACACGCAAATAGCTGCAAGCCTTCTCTAGCTGAAAAGCTTTTTTCTGCCCTCTACCCTCAACCTTTTGCCCTTAGCGACCACTCACCAGCACCCTTATGAAAGCAGCCGACATTATGACCTCTGAGGTCATCACCATCAGCAGTGCCGCCCCCGTTGCTGTCGCCATTGCCCAAATGCGCAAGCATCAGGTGCGATCGCTCATTGTAGAGCGCCACCACGAAGAAGATGCTTACGGCATCGTCACAGAAACCGACATCGTTAGCAAGGTCGTCGCTTACGGTCAGGATCCTCAACAAATGCGAGTTTACGAAATCATGACCAAGCCTTGTATTGTGGTTAATCCAGACCTCCAGGTTGAGTATGTCGCGCGTCTGCTCACCCAGGCTAATATTCACATTGCCCCGGTGATTGAGAAAAAGCTGCTAGGCGTTATTTCCATCAGCGATATTTTGACCAAAGCCGATTTTGCCGAACGTCCCCAAGCCACCGTGTGGGAGCAGCGAATTCAAACCGCGATCGCTCAAGCTCGCAGCACTTGTCACTCCTATGGGGTCACGACTCAAAAATGCCGTCAGGCTTGGGAAACGGTTGAAAAGCTACAAGCAGAAGCCGCTCACCAGCGATCGCAGCGCCTAGAGCAAACAGCCTTGGAAGCCTATAGCGAAGAATATCCAGAGGTGAAAGAGGCGTGGCTATACGACGTATGGTGCAGCGGCTAAAAGAAACTGGCGACAAACAGCCAAAGCAAGCAGTCAATAGCAGCCCTTTGTTCGATGCTGAGGCGATCTCTGCATCCGCAAAGGCTGCTAGCCGTTATTGACTAGGAAATAGATCTCTAAACAACTTGATCTACCCCCAAAGCTAGAGAGAAATTACCGAAAAAGAAGCTATAAACATTCATCGTTTCAGTACATTTGTACTATGATTGAGGTGTCAGCTCTAGACATAGCTTTAGCGCTCTATCCCCCGTGGCTCAAATACAAGCTTGCTGTTTTCTAGCAGCATGAATTTAGCCGCTGAGTGCTCGAAGCTAGCTCACACTGGTGACTCATCAGCCTTAGCAGGGAGAGAACAGCATGGTTCATTACTCAGATCACAACTATCCCCGGCAGCACTATCCCCACCCAACGCCGCCGTCGGTCTCCCCCCGTCTTGCTTCTAGGGCTGTGCCGTCCGGCCGCAGTCCGATGCGGCGGCGGCAGCGGCGGCCTGCTAAAGCTTTCATCGCTGGCGGTTCAATTCTGGCGCTAGCTGCCTTAGTCGTCTCTCCAAAGTCGGCGCAGAATCAACAAACCCAGGCTGAGGTTTGCACTCAAGTGATTCAAGAATCTGCTCGTTTGTCTAGAGATGAGTTGACCCAGCTAATCAGTATCCCTCAAACCTCCAGTCGAGCGGCTGTCGAAGACTTGCTTCAAGAACCTTACTGCCTCCTACCTACTAAAGCTGCTGAGGTCAGCGGCCCGCTAGAGCGGCAGGCTTATCCCCTAGAGTTTGATATCGATACCTGGTTAGTCGTCGAGTACACAGACAACCAGTACGTCGGCTACGACTTTAGCTTTCGCAAGTAGGTAATCCAATATGTGGCGTACTTTAGGGATCAGCAGTTTACTGCTAGTTATGGGTTGTAGCCAAGCCGCTTCTCCGCCAGCCCGACAGGTTTCCATCCATCAAAACTGGGCTTTGCAACCCGGTAGTGAAATCGCTGGCTATCACGTCAGCGGTGGCCTTGGCGATATCTCAATTGAGTTGAGGGGGAAAGCGGTTCATGCGCCGTTCGATGGCAAAGTTCAGCCTAGCGTCGCCGACTGCGTTATGTTTTCTAGCCCAGAGGTACCCGCTTACTTATTCCGATTTTGCGGTTTGCAGGGCACCCGACTGGGAGAGGTCAAAGCTGGTAGCAAGGTGGGTACAGGAGAAACACTGCAGTTTGCCGCTTTGCGGAAGCAGCCAGATGGCACTTGGGCTTTAGTAGAGCCTGCTATGGATGTGTTAGAACGTACAGTTAAGCCGCACTAGCCTTTTTCGTCACAACTTTCTCAGGTTTCATCCTTAAAATGGCAGGTAAAGACGTTTAGGAGCCTTACCCTAATGGATCCGCTCAATCAACCACCTTCTGACCCTGTAGATACCATCCCCGTCAAAACTATCCCTGTTGATCCGCAAGACGAAGCTCAGACCAACATTCCCCCAGAAGGCGTTACCACTGAAGAGTTCAGTATCTCTGGTGACACGCTGGTTGCCAAGGTGAAAGAGCTAATTCATGAGGGCAATATTCGGCGCATCATTATCAAAAATGACGAAGGCCGCGTCTTAATTGAAATTCCGCTGACCGTCGGCGTGGTTGGCGGCGTGGTCAGCGCGGCTGTTTTTCCGGTAATTGCCGCTGTGGGCGTGATTGGTGCGATGGTAGCTCATCTAACGCTGGTGATTGAGCGCCGGGAATAGGCGATATTCTAAGAGAGGTTGTGTTCCTTTAAATAGCTCAACAACCAGTTGGCCATTGTTGCCCGTCGGGTGAGTCGGGGTACGAGTTGGTCGATACTGTAGCCTTTGAATCCTAGCTGTTCCTTCAGCAGTTGCTTATTTTCTGGGGGAATCGATCGCGTTAGCTGCACGGTAGCCGGACGACTGGCAATAAAGTCGGGCGGTTGCGGATATTTTTCTAGCCAGTTGGTTTCAACATCAGTGGTATCCCACTGTTGGGTCGTTTTGTCATAGCGATATCCCAAGTAGTGCCAAACAAGCTGGTTAACCGTCTCATCGGGTAGTTCTTCGTTGAGAATGGCCCAAATGGTAGCGATCGTTAGCGGGGGAAGCATAGAAGATAGAAGCGTCAGGAGAAATATTCAATTCTGGCAGCCTTTTGGCTCAGTAGAAAGCAGAATAGACCGCTCAGCCCAAGATTGAGCGTCTGTTTTGCAGCCCTTTTACCCTGACGCTAAAACGGCTTCAATGGGCTGTTCTTGCATGATTAGCCCATATTCGAGTCCTTCAACCACGGCTTGATAGGAAGCTTCGATGATGTTAGTCGAAACCCCCACCGTCGTCCAGCGTTGAGCGCCGTTGCTAGACTCTAGTAAAACGCGCGTTTTGGCTGAAGTACCCGTTTTGCCGTCGAGGATACGCACTTTGTAGTCGGTCAGATGAAACTGGGCGATCGCAGGGTAAAAGTTGAGTAATGCTTTACGCAAGGCAGCATCTAAAGCTGAGACAGGGCCGTTGCCTTCAGCAGCTTCTAGAATTTCCTGGTCATTCACTTCTACCTTAACGGTTGCTAAGGAACGGCTACGCCAGAGATCGCCATCCGGCATGCGATCGCAGTTGACCTGAAACCCTTTGAGTTCAAAAAACTGAGGACGCTGTGCCAAAGCTTCACGCATCAATAGTTCAAAGCTAGCTTCAGCCGCTTCAAACTGATAACCTTCGTGCTCTAGCGTTTTTAAGCGATCTAATAGCTGGCGAGAGGTTGGATTTTTCTTGTCTAGCTCAATGCCAAAACTGCGAGCCTTAGCAATGATATTGCTTAAACCAGACTGATCAGAAACAACAATGCGGCGGCGATTACCAACCTGCTCTGGTTCAATATGCTCGTAGGTTAGCGGGTTACGCTCCACCGCACTCACATGAATGCCCCCCTTGTGGGCAAAAGCTGATAACCCGACAAAGGGAGCGTGATCATCGGGTGCTAAATTGACCACCTCGCTCACAAAACGGCTGGTTTCGGCCAGCGTTGCGAGCTGAGCGGGCTGAATACAAGAACGCCCCAGCTTCAGTTGCAAGTTAGGCAATAAAGTACAAAGATTGGCGTTGCCGCAACGCTCACCATAGCCATTCATCGTCCCCTGTACCATGACAGCCCCTTCTTGCACAGCCGCCAGTGCGTTGGCCACCGCCGTACCTGAATCATTGTGGGTGTGAATCCCCAGCTTTGGCACAATGCCTTCAACTAAGGGCTGTTTCACCAACCAGGTTTGCACGGCCTGCACAATCTCGGTAATTTCGTGAGGCAAAGTGCCGCCATTGGTATCGCAAAGAACCAGCCATTCTGCCCCAGCAGCGATCGCCGCTCCTAGCGTCTGCAAAGCATAATTGGCATTGTGCTTATAGCCATCAAACCAGTGCTCAGCATCATAAATAATGCGGCGTTCTTGGCTGCGCAAAAAAGTGATGGTATCTTCAATCATCGCCAAATTTTCTGGCAGCGTGGTTTGCAGCCCTTCCGTCACATGCAAATCCCAAGACTTGCCAAATAGGGTTACCCACCGGGTTCCGGCGGCTAAAATCGGCTGTAGCATTGGCTCGTCAGCCGCCTGCCGCCCCGGACGGCGAGTTGAGCAAAACGCCACCACCTCAGCCTGACTCAGGGGAGATTCTTTAAGCTGCCAAAAAAACTGTACGTCTTTAGGATTAGCCCCCGGCCAGCCGCCTTCAATAAAAGGAATACCTAAGCGATCGAGTTGATGAGCAATTCTCAACTTATCTTCAATGGAAAGCGCCAACCCTTCTCGCTGGGCACCATCGCGGAGCGTCGTATCATAAATCCAAACTTGAGGAGACCACTTAGCAGCAGATTGAGTCATGGGAGAGAGCAGTTTGCGTTTAGCACACCTAAGGGACAACAAAAGTCAGTGAGTAAAACTCAAAAAAATAGTCTATAAAGTCTATAGTTTACAAACTACTCAGACGCCTGAAGCTATTCATTGAGTTTAATAGCGACCCTGACCCTATTCTCTCACGCCGATCTGCCCTTGGCTGGTCAAACCTGTAGGACTCAGAAATCTTAGAACCCAGAGATTTTAAAATTACTAGACAAAAGATCTTTAGTTCAGAAGTTCAGCATCAGACAGCGCTTCTAAGGAAACAACCTCCTAGGCCAGATCGCTGCCAATCCTTGCTTAGGCAAAGGCCACTAAAATATTCTCGGCAAATATCCCCAAAAATAGAGTCCCTGAGCGAAGATGGAAGAGAGCAACAGGTAAGCAGGCATGAACAGGTATATTCTCGGTGCAATCTTGGCAGGGGCGACTGTACTCGTCATGTATGGTGTGGGTTCCGGCAACCAAGTCGCTAGCTGGATTGACAATTTGGGTCAAAGTACCTCAGACGGTGCTAACCAAGTCGCTAACAATTTTGAACCTGTTTCAGGCTCAGAGCCGATTCAGCAAGCTGGACAGCTAGCCCAGCGGCAGACACCTCAAGCATCTCCTGTTTCAGCCAGTGATAATTTTGGTGAGCCGACTGAGCAGGCTCAAGATACTGCCGATACCAATAGCGGCCAATCTCAGGCTGGAACCACCGATACTGGCGCTTCTGGCACACCTGCCCCAACGGGTTCTGCGGGGGGAGAGAGTAGCCAGTCTGGGCAAGCAGTTGACACTTCGATTCCAGCCCTTTGGTAGGCTAATAGCCTCAGTGTTGAGTTCACAAGATTAGGAAAGTGATATGGGTGGGACATCTGATGTCCTGGTCATCGGGGGTGGCCTTATGGGGTTGGCCATTGCCGTTGACTTGCAGCAGCAAGGTGCGACGGTAACAGTCCTCAGCCGCGATTTTCAAGCGGCGGCGGGTCATGCTGCTGCTGGCATGCTGGCTCCTCAAGCCGAAGAACTTCCCCCCGGCCCGTTGCAAACGCTTTGTCAACGGAGTTTGGCGCTTTATCCAGATTGGGTGGAAAAACTAGAAGCGCTGACTGGGCAAACGGTAGGCTACTGGCCTTGCGGTATTTTGGCACCTCAATTTACCCTGCCAGCCAACCCAACTGGGGCGGCAACAGCACCTCGCTATTGGCTCGATCGCTCAGATTTGCAACAGTTTCAGCCCGGTTTGAGTGAACAACTGGTCGGTGGCTGGTGGTTTCCGGAAGAAGGTCAGGTTGATAACCGCTTGCTGATGCAGACGCTCAGCATGGCTGCTCAAACCTTGGGCGTAGATTTGCAAACAGGAGTGACTGTAAAAGGTATACAGCAGCGCGATCGCCAGGTCACACAGGTCATCACTTCTGTCGGTAGTTTTCGCGCCCATCACTATGTATTAGCTGCCGGAGCCTGGGCTAGAGAACTGCTGCCCTTGCCCGTTTTTCCCTGCAAAGGCCAAATGCTTTCGCTCAAGGTGCCTTCCGGCTATCCTCAGCCCCAACCGCTAGGCCAAATTCTTTATGGAGAGCAGATTTATATTGTGCCGCGCCAAGGAGGGCAGATCGTTTTAGGGGCAACCGTCGAGACCGTTGGCTTTAACCCTAACAACACCGCCGCTGGGATACAACAGCTACTGGCGCAGGCCATTCGCCTTTATCCGGAACTACAAAGCTTTCCCATTCAAGAATGCTGGTGGGGATTTCGACCGACGACACCAGATGAATTACCGATTTTGGGAGCTAGCCCTTGCCAAAATCTGACGCTGGCACTGGGGCATCACCGCAATGGAATACTATTGGCACCCATCACTGCCACTCTCATTGGCCGTTTGATTCAGCAGCAAGTTGCCGATCCGCTGCTTTCAGCTTTTGCCTGGGATCGTTTTTGCTCTGACCAATCTTCTACCGCTGCTTTGCTCACCTTACCCGCTACACCTGCAACCCCTATGCAACTTGCCGATCGCCCTCTAAGCGACCCCAACCTATCTACAAGCGATACGCCCTTAAAAATTGCGGGTCGTAGCTTCAAATCACGCCTGATGACGGGCACAGGCAAGTTTGACAACTTCGACGATATGCGGCATAGCCTTGCAGCTAGCGGCAGCGAAATTGTAACCGTTGCTGTGAGGCGGGTACAAACCAACGCCCCTGGCCATGAAGGGTTAGCTGAAGCCTTAGACTGGAAGCAAATTTGGATGCTGCCCAACACAGCGGGTTGCCAGAGCGCGGAAGAAGCTGTGCGGGTAGCGAAACTGGGGCGAGAAATGGCGAAGCTATTAGGTCAAGAAGACAACAATTTTGTCAAATTAGAAGTCATTCCTGACGCTAAATATTTGCTACCTGATCCGATTGGCACTCTGCAGGCGGCTGAGCAACTCGTGCGGGAAGGTTTTGCAGTGCTACCTTACATCAACGCTGATCCTTTGCTAGCCAAGCGGTTGGAAGAAATTGGCTGTGTAACAGTTATGCCGTTGGGTTCGCCAATTGGCTCAGGGCAGGGTATTCGCAACGCTGCTAATATCGAAATCATCATTGAAAATGCTCAGGTGCCAGTGGTTGTCGATGCCGGAATTGGTTCGCCTAGCGAAGCGGCTCAAGCGATGGAGATGGGGGCTGATGCGCTACTGATTAATACTGCGATCGCCAAAGCCAAAAACCCAATTGCCATGGGTAAAGCGATGGGTATGGCTACGGCAGCCGGACGTCTGGCCTATTTGGCGGGGCGCATTCCGGTTAAAACCTATGCCAGCGCTAGCTCACCCCTAAGCGGACGAATCAACAGCTAACTTGCCGACTGCTCCCTTGCATTAACGAGCCAATAGCGGCGGCAAGCAAACCTATGGTTCTAGGCTGTTTAAGCTTAGTGGTACCAGCTCTCCAGTCATGGTTAAACCCAGCAGCATAGGCGTTTGCGGGGCGATCGCTGCCCCTGTTATGGCACAGTGTTCTTCTTTTTGGGCGATCGCTTCTAAGCTGGCTCGAATATCTTGCCGTTCTACGGTTGGCTGCAAATCTGCCGATTTTTGTTCTACATAGCGCCAAAGAATGTCTCGAATTAACGCCTGATAGCCACGGTTTCCGGCGATCGCCTTTAAGCGTTCTTTTAAGTCTCGCTCTAGGCGAATGCTGGTGACTTCCATATCAGTCGTTGACGATCGAGATAGCGTTGGCATAGAGGGGTGCACCTCCTAAAACAGTTGTTGTAACTCTATAGCTCCAGTCTAGACATTATCGTGTTACAAGTGTAGTATTAAGAAGGTCAATTTGATGGTTTGGGCTGGGTAACTCCACTTTTCAAGTAAGCCTGCCGCTCAAGCATTGACCCCTCATCAATTTTCAGGAGTTCTCGTGGTAAAGCAGTCTGTCACAAATAAGCAAAAGGCGATCGCCCTAAACCGGGGCAATCAGCTATTTGCGGCTCAAACTGCGCCAGAACTCAACTCGCAGATACCTACCGAAGAGCCGTTTAGCGATCGACTACAGTGGGCGCTGGCAGCGGGCACCCCCCGGATAGATCTACCCATTGGTCAATATCAGTCTTTAATCCGAAGCGGGCGGCTTAGCCGCAAGAGTATAACCCACTCTTCTAGCTGAGACACTTTTGGTCTTAACTCAGCTCCCGCTTCTGACCGAGGCGGGGGCTTCTTAATTTTCTATTACAGCATTGTTAGCCACCGCCCTGTAAAGCTTTCTACTCTTTTCAGGACATCGTCATGCTGAAGATCACGTATAGCGAAAGCAGCCTGCACTTGGAACGCTCAGCACAGACAATAGCCGCTTTTTTGAGCCAGCGAACGCAGCTCAGTTGGCAAATGCAGTACGCTTTCACCCTTGAAAAAAGCTACGGAGCCTTTTTGCTTTCAGCCCACCTACCCCACTTGGCTCAATTGATAGCGGCATCTCAGCAAATAGCACCTAGAGAGATCAGTTTTTCAACCGGAGATGAGGAGATGGTAGAGGTTAGTTTGCAGGGCTACTGGATTGCTGAACATCCTCATAGTGCAGAGGGCGTTTTAGTAGCAGAACTGCCCACTCGCCTAGAAATCTTACTGGTGAGGTTTTGGCAGGCTTCTCAAACGCAGGCTGTCGCTAAGTCAACTCAATGGCCTTAATCGCCCTAGCTAGTGGATAAACAGCCACCCAGCCTGAGACACCTGCCGCCGCTTTGACTGAGTAGCCGCTAGGGTTTGGCGATTTGCCAGATCACCCCAGCCGTAGCCAGCATCAGCAGCATCGCCATTGCCCCGGTCAGCGGCTGCCCGACCCGGCCAATGAGCCAGGTTTTTCCCTTATCGGTTGGCACAAAGATCTCGGCTGTTTCTAAACTGGCAATTCCCCAAACCCAACCTGCATGTAGCCCCCAAGCCAAACCCAGTTGGCCACCATCGCCCCAGCGAGCCAGCACCAGCACCATGCCCATTAGCCAAAGTCCTGGCAGTTGAGGAATGTTTTGCCGACCTTCCCACACTAAGTGCAGCAAAGCAAAGATAGCGCTAGCGATCGCTGCTGTTGTTACCCATCCATAGCCTTGGTGTAGCTGATTGACTAAAAACCCTCGAAAGACGAGTTCTTCTGTCCAGCCAATCCAAAGCGCTAGCCCCAACAATGGCAATGCAATTTGAACCAGAGCCGGGGGCGGGTTTACCTCAGCAGCAACTTCGCTGGTCAGATTGCGTTTTAACTGCGTCCAACCCAGCGCTTGTTGCACCCCAACCAGCAAGCCCAAACCTACCAAGGCTAGCCCTAAACCTAGCAATAAAGAAATTACCAGCGATCGCCGCCAGACCATACCATAAGCAGCAAAAGAACTGGCTTCTAGCTGGCTAGCGCCCCAAATCACCAAGGGCGCTAAAAGATATAAAGAAGCCAGCAGCGGTATCTTTTGAGCTGGCTCTATAGGTTGACCCGGTCGCCATTTAAGAAAGATTGCCAAAGGAATAGCTAATGGCAACCAAAGGACTCCCCAAGCTACAAAAAAGAGAAAAGTGTTGACAGCTATAGAATCCACTCTTTAATCCTGAGATAGCCAGATTCAAAGGCTGACATAAGACTTAATCTTCTATCTCTGCAGCTCCATCACTATCAAGCTGAATCAAATGAATGTGTTTGTAACCCAGCTTAATTTCAAATTCGTCTCCTGGCTTTAAACCCATTTCCTGGGTATAAGTAGAACCAATTACAATCTGGCCATTCTTATGCACACTGACCCGATAAGTTGGCTCCCGACCTCTACCGTCTTTAGCACTTTCAGGGTTTAAGGTAATGCCTCTGGCCGCTAACAGGGCATCGTAAAAATCTGTCAGATTGACCCGCACCTGACCGTCTTTTGTGACCGTGTAGTAACCACACTCTCTCGCCGTTTCTTTTTTAGAGAGGTGGGAAAGATCTTTAACTTTCTGTAATAGCCCTTTGCCTGTCAGAGGAGCTGTTTTCGTTTCTGCCATTGACTCAAAAAAATCCTTCTCTCGATACTTCCGTGTAAGGGTAAAAACTATGATGAAACTTTAAGTTTTTGCAGCGAACTGCTGACTTACGAATGTCTTTTAGCAGAACAAAGCAAAATATTACCGCTAACAATGGAGTTTATTATAGTCATTTCTAGCGTGTTTGTCATAAAAAATAATCTACGAAAGAGCGCTACTAATTAGCAGTAAAGCGCTAAGAGTTAAGCTGTTATAGGTACAAATCGCAGTGGTTTAGGGCTGAATCATAGCATGGGAGAAATCGTGCCTGTCAAGCAAGTTTTTCCCTTGCTTGATCGATTTCAAGCAGTTTCAACGAAAAATAAGGCGTCTAACTAAATGTTTGGGTTAAAAGTAGATACGAGATTTGGCTTCCTCGCCGCCTAACTGATAAGCAAAGCACCGATGACTTGAGGTAAATTCCATGTTCAATGCCAGCATTGGTCGGTAAACCCTGCTAAGGCATCGCCTAGACGGGTTGATAAACACTTCTAGATACCATTGGTGGGCTTTGAACCTATAGGCTAGCCAATTTTTCTTTAACAGTGAATTAGAAGTTAGCCCATTAAACGAGGTTTAGCTGGCTAGAAAGCATTCAGCAAACCAGCTTTAGCAGGGATAAATTTAAAGCAGAAGTGCAATCGGTTAGAGTAGGATATGCAAGCAATCACGCTTTAGCGACCGATGACTCCAGAGAGCCAAGAATTTGAAGTTCAAGTACCCGATACTGACCCTTCAGAAGCCGATGACGAGCCAGTAAATCAACCCCAGCCCGCTTTCGGCTGGACTGCCTATGCAGAAAAGCTGAATGGGCGATTTGCCATGATCGGCTTCATCAGCTTGCTGCTTTTAGAGCTGATCACACATCAAGATTTTTTCACCTGGATGGGACTGTCGCGTTAGCGCTAGCGAACCGTGAGCTGGTATTGTCCCTGCTGGTTGGGGCGATAGGTGTTAGCAATAACCCGATAAGGGCCACTCACTGGCAAAGTTATGGCGATGCGAGCGTTAAAATCGCGATCGCTAATATCGTTGTTTTCGGCGACAACTTCACCATCTGGCCCGACTAGCATCAGATAGGGGTTGAAGTCTGAACTTTGCAGGTCAATCGTCACAGATTGCCCCGCCTGCCCTTGAAACACATGCTCATCATAATAAGTGCGATCGCTGAGAACCGGATCACCCGCACCCAGAGTCCCTTGAGTTTGTAAAATAAAGTCGCCCCCACCCTCTCGAACCCGATTTTCGGATAAAACCCGGAGCTGATAACGACCAGCTTCCGCAGGCGCATAAGAATTCGCCAAAATCAGATAGGCTCCATTTGCTGGCAAAATCGTACTTAACCGAGCATCTAAGTTACCGCCACTGTCATCGTCTTGCCCGACCGTGCTGCCATCCGGTGCCACCAAAATTAAGAACGAATCAATCTCGCTGCTGCGCATTTCAATAGTGATTGGCTGCCCAGCACGACCTTCAAAGGTATAGACATTGAAATAGCTATTATCGACTGGCAGAACATGGCTGCTAGCGTCTAATTGTCCGGTTACGACTGGCCCGTTAACCGCAATGGTGGCAGGCGGCTGCTCTTGCCCCAAACGCATAGAACCAGTCGCGGCTTGGGCGGCGGTGCCCTGCTCGACAGCGGCTAAAAAAGGGCGTATCTGCTGAATATCAATCGCAAAGCCAATGCCAATATTGCCGCCGTTAGCCCCTGTGGTAAAAATGGAGGTATTAACACCAATGAGTTCGCCACGACTGTTTAGCAAGGGGCCGCCCGAATTGCCGGGGTTGATAGCTGCATCAGTTTGAATCAAACCGCGTTCCGCATCTAAGCGGCTCACAATACCGACTGTAAACGTACCCTGCAAGCCAAAAGGATTGCCAATGACGAAAGCTCGCTGACCTACCTGAACTGAACCGGGAGCCGCTAGCGCAATAGTTGGGAAGGTGGCTCCATTGCTGCGTAGCTGAATCGCCGCCACATCGAGGCCGCTGTCTCCATAGCCCACGACATCACCTTGAAACTGCCGTCCGTCTTCAAGCCGAACGGTTACGGTTCTGGCATTTCGCACCACATGAGCATTAGTTAAAATCAGGCCATCTGGGCTGATGAGGCTACCACTACCCGACCCTTCACCCGCATCAATGGCAACGACAGCCGGACTGGCCTGACGATAGACTTGAATACTGGTCTGTTCATCATCGGCTTGCGCCCAAGCAGCTAGCGGCGCTACACCAGCAAATGGTTTGAGTAAGTTACTAGGGGCGATCGCAGTGGCTAAGTTAAGACCCAAAGCCGTACTCAAAATTAAGGCAGGAGACGCGATCGAAGCAAAAATGGAACGAGACATGGTACTGAAAATCTACAGGCTGAAGAATAACAAGCTGACTAAAGAGCCAAGAAATGCTTGAGCCGCTCTTGAGCAAGCCAATCAGCCTGCCCCGCAATGCCCTTAATGCTAAAGCAAACAAGCCACCTAGACAGAAGCTAGCAATCCTCAGCTTCTCCAGCAGATCGTTTGCCAAAAACGGGATTTTATCGCTGTAGCCTCTCAAGTTAAGACACTTAAATGGCTGCAAGCTAAAGACAGAAAACCTTTTATTTTGCCTTCTGCCTTTAGCTAGATTGCTACAAATCTCTCAGCATTCTCTTTATTCTAAGGTAGACAACAAAACGACCTCGGAGGTTTCAGGACACTTCCGAGGTCGTCACCTAATATTTACATTGACAGCGTCAAGGATGAAGACTGGGTGCTTGAAACGGTTGTATAGCCGCTAAAGGCCCAGCCGGAGTAGACGTATCCGCAATTTCTAAGGCTTCTTGCCTTAGCCGTGCGGTAATTGCTAAGGTTTTGGCGTCATAAACCTGAGTTAAAAGCTTGGGATAAAGACCGAAGCCAATAATCGGCACCAGCAAACTCGCAATGATAAAAACTTCGCGAGGTTCAGCATCGACCAAAACTTCATGCTCAACTAGCTCTTTATTTTCAGGCCCGTAGAAAATTTCCCGCAGCATTGATAGCAAATAAATGGGCGTCAAAACAACGCCTACTGCCATCAAAATCACAATCAACAGCTTAAAGGTAGAGCTATAAGCATCACTGGTGGCAAAGCCGACAAAAACCATCAGCTCAGCTACAAAGCCGCTCATGCCGGGTAACGCTAAAGAAGCCAGCGAACAAGCCGTAAACATTGCAAAGATCTTAGGCATCTTTTTGCCTACCCCACCCATTTCATTCAGGATGAGCGTATGGGTGCGATCGTAAGTCGCCCCTACCAAAAAGAAAAGACTGGCTCCAATTAGTCCGTGGGAAACCATTTGTAAAACGGCACCACTCAGCCCCAAATTGGTAAACGAAGCGATGCCAATAATTACAAAGCCCATGTGGGAAATTGAAGAATAGGCGATCTTACGTTTGAGGTTACGCTGTGCCCAAGAGGTGAGCGCCGCGTAGATAATGTTGATCACCCCAAAAATCACCAAAATAGGGGCGAAGTAAGTATGCGCCTCCGGCAGCATTTCCACATTCATGCGAATCAGGGCGTATCCTCCCATCTTCAGCAAGATTCCCGCTAGCAGCATGTGAACTGGAGCCGTCGCTTCTCCATGAGCATCGGGCAGCCAAGTATGCAGCGGAAAAATCGGTAGCTTAACGGCGTAAGCAATCAGAAAGGCACTATAGAGCAAAAGCTGTAACTTGAGGGGAAAGTCTTTAGCCATCAGGGCAGACATATCAAAGGTGATGGTGTCTCCATAGAAAGCCATCGCCAATGCCGCCACCAAAATAAACAGAGAGCCGCCTGCTGTGTAAAGAATAAACTTGGTGGCGGCGTACAGACGCCGCTTGCCGCCCCAAATAGAAAGCAACAGGTAAACCGGAATAAGTTCCAGTTCCCACATTAGGAAAAACAGCAGCATATCTTGGACAGCGAAAACCCCTAACTGGCCGCCGTACATCGCCAACATTAAAAAGTAAAACAGGCGTGGCTTTAGGGTCACAGGCCAAGAAGCTAAAATCGCCAGCGTGGTGATAAAGCCTGTCAGCAAAATTAGCGGCATTGAAAGGCCGTCCGCCCCGACCGACCATTTCAGGTCTAGCTGGGGTACCCAGGTGTAGCTTTCAACTAGCTGCATACCTGGATTACTAAAGTCATAGTTGTAGTAAAACGCTATGACGATAAAAACAAAATCAATCAGCCCCACAATTAGAGCGTACCAACGCAGCCGATAAGCCGTTTCTTTCTGTTCCGTCTGGCCCGCTTCGGCGGGGAAAAACGGAATAAATAAGGCCGCTAAGATGGGAAAAAAAATGACTATAGATAGCCAGGGTAAATTGGCGATACTCATATCTAAATGCTTTGAAAGCAGTTATTTTCAAGAACAGCTAGCTTAAACACAGCGTTTTTGGGGTCTAGACCAAAAGCAAACCCTGTTTGGCAACCCTTGCAGCCCGTGGTGCGATCGCGCTTTTATAGCAGCGAGTTATCGCTAAAGGCTAAGAGCAGAAGGAAAAGCCTTTCTGTCAGAGGCTTTCGGCAACTGAAGTGTCTCAACGCTGGTGGCTACAGCTACAAATGCAGATGGCCTCTGTTAAATAAAAACTTTGCTTAAAGAATTGACCTTGCTAAAAACAAAAGTTTTTAATATGAGGCCATTAGCTTCGCTTGAGGCACATGCCAAGCAGTGTAAAAGGCAATTCTGAGCCAGTAGCAAAACTGAAGACTTTTTACAGAATGCAGCAAGCGACTAGGCCGTTTCAGAAAACCTCTACGTCAAACCTGAAATCAGCACTAGACCCAGCACTGCCCCAAAAACAATCAGGGCATAAAACTGTGCCCGACCGTTTTCGAGGTACTTCAGACCTTCACCCGTTACCAAGGTAACGAAACCCGCTAAGTTGACAATGCCATCAACGATACGAATGTCAATTTCTAGCACTTGCTTGGCTAGCTTACGACTCCCCTGCACAAAGACGGTGTCATAGATCTCGTCGATGTACCACTTGTTCAAAGAAAGCTGATAGAGCGGTTCAATTTGCTGGGCAATAGCGCTGGGATCAATTTTGCGCGATAGATACATCAAGGAAGCCAATGTAATACCGATTAAGGCGATCCCAACCGAACTGCCGCCCATGATCAAAAATTCGTGCCAATCAAACGCTTCGGCAACTTCTGCTGATTCAGCTACTTCTGCGATCGCGGCGGTATGGGGATGAATAAACGCCTCAAAGTAGTTGGCAAAAGGCGTACCGACTAAGCCAATCAATACGGAAGGCACCGCTAAAGCCATAAGCGGTAAGGTCATCGTCAAAGGCGATTCGTGAGGAGAATCACTGTGGTGATGACCCGATTCTTCATGATCTGCGGCATCATTTTCGATAACCAGCTCTTGAGGGTTCATGGCTCCAGGCCCTAGCGAAAGACCCAGCCGTTGCAGCTTTTCGTGCTGAAGCTGCTGGCGAATTGCTTTGTCGTTACCACGAAAAGAGCCTTCAAAAGTGCTGAAGTACATGCGGAACATGTAAAAAGCCGTGGCACCAGCCGTTAACCAACCCACAACCCAAAGGATGGGATTAACGGCAAAAGTCGAACCAAGAATTTCATCTTTAGACCAAAAGCCAGCGAACGGCGGAATGCCACAGATAGCTAGCGTACCGATTAAGAAAGTAATGGCGGTGATTGGCATGTACTTGCGCAAGCCACCCATGAGTCGCATATCTTGAGCCAACGCCGGATCATGGCCGACCACCCCTTCCATGCCGTGGATGACTGAGCCAGAGCCTAAAAACAGCATGGCTTTAAAGTAGGCGTGGGTCATCAGGTGAAAGAGACCAGCCCCATAAGCACCAACCCCCATCGCCATCACCATATAGCCCAACTGAGACATCGTGGAGTAAGCAAGACCTTTTTTGATGTCGTTTTGAGTGATGGCAATACTTGCCCCCAAAAAGGCGGTAAAAGCACCCGTCCAGGCAACTACCGTCATTGCGCTAGGGATTTGCTCAAAAACGGGGAACATCCGGGCAATCAAAAAGACCCCTGCTGCTACCATCGTAGCGGCGTGAATCAGCGCTGAGATCGGTGTGGGGCCTTCCATGGCGTCGGGCAACCAAACATGCAGCGGGAACTGAGCCGATTTGGCAACCGGGCCTAAAAAGACCAAGACAGCAAAAACGCCAGCCCAGGCAAGGCTTAAACCGCCAGACTGAACTAACTCAGTCAAGCGATCGCCCATTAAATCAAATTCAAACGTGCCGGTCGCCCAGAACAACGCCAAAATACCAAGCAGTAAGCCAAAATCCCCTACTCGGTTAGTGACAAATGCTTTCTGGCAAGCATCGGCGGCTGCGCCTCGGTTATACCAAAACCCGATCAGCAAATAAGAACACATGCCAACCAGTTCCCAGAATACATAAACCTGGAGCAGGTTCGGGCTGACAACTAGACCCAGCATGGATGAGCTAAACAGGCTGAGATAGGCATAAAAACGAACGTAGCCCGGATCATGAGCCATATAGCCATCGGTGTAGACCATAACTAAAAACGCTACGGTCGTCACAATGACCAGCATTAGCGCCGCCAGATGGTCAATGGTGTAACCCATTGACAACTGAAAGTCGCCCGCTGAAGCCCATTCAAACATTTGAGTGTAGGGTGCGTGACCTTGTACCTGGCTCCAGAGCAAAGCGCCGGATAATACCATGGCAGCGCCGGTCAGCGTCACGATAAACGCGGCGCTAATACGCCGCAGTTGACTGGTAAATTTGCTATAAGAAATCAGGCCGATGCCTAGAACCATCGCGCCCAAAAGAGGCAGCACCGGAACTAGCCAGGCATATTGGTAAAGAGTTTCCATCGAATCCATTGCCTACTCCAAGTGTCTTCGCCGAGTTGGCAAAACCGCCTACATTGTGACACACCTGTAATCTCAAATTCTCTGGCATGAGACATATTGAGAAATGTGACAGGCGATTTCAAAAATAGCCTACCTATGAATGGCGATCGCAAATTAACTGTCCTTTAATGGCTTAGCACGATCCCCATCATTGAGGGCTAGGCCAATTCTAAGGAAATCTTTACACTTTTGCGCACTTAACCGGAGTGTTTAATCACGCCTGTTTAACAATGATGGGTTC
>NZ_JBQLZL010000042.1:139484-199925 GCF_052168255.1 Almyronema sp.
CCTGCCGTTAAGCCAGTAGACTCCTGATAGTCTCGTTCATAAGCGGCTAGTTTAGTACGTGCAGACTGACCAGCGAGAGTTTCTGATGGAATTTCTCTGAGTAAATCCATGCCTAGCTGCCAAGCATTGAGCGCGGCGGTTTCTTCTTGGGGAGTTGTCGCCGTTTGGTAGCTAGCTTTAGCCTCTTCAACCGCTTGAACGGCCTCTTCTAAACGGGTTTGAGCATTGTTAGCTTGAAAAATTCTGGCTTCCATCCGACCAATTTGCTTACGGGCAGTTTCAAACTCATCAAAGGTAAACTGCCAGGCACAGCTAAACAGAGTGCAGTAGCGTTGGGGATAGTAGCCCAAAAACCAAACTGGTAGGCGATCTAGGTTTTCTTGAGCGGCGGTTACTTTTTCCGCGCCCAGTTCCAAATCTTGGGGACTAGTCGCCTGATTAACCAACTGATCGGCCTGTTCAACCAACGAAATAGCCTGACGATAGCTGTGATCCATTTGCATAAAGCTAGGCAGCAAAACAAGAGGCGCAATACGGGCAACTGGCCAGCGAATCATGGGATAGGGCAAATTCAAAACCCAAACGCCACCCGCTAACGCCGCAGTACCCAACAGCGCAGCACCCACCAGACCTACTTTGCGCTTGGTTTTGCTAGCAGGTTTGTTGGCTTTAGCCGCTTGCTTTAAGACTTTTTCGTTAAAGTTTGGAAAGATGTCGATTAGGGCTTCGCGCATCTCGGCTAGGGTAAGCGGTGGGCCTTCTTGCGTCCTCAACTTGGTCAATCGGCGTAAAACAATATCTTGACGAACTTGTTCTAACGGATTTGCGGCACACAGTCGCCTAACTTCGGCAGATAAGATCTCGTAGGCGCGATCGCTTAGACGCGGCATAACGTTTAACAAAAAGTAAGGGGGAGACTCAATTTTCCTCAGTATTCCCTTCAATAGCGATCGGCTTCATTTCCAAAAAACATCATTTTTTAGTCAAAAAATATTTGTGGCTGTCGTTACCTGCTGTCGTTGCTGAAGGTCTGCCAAATTTCCCGTATTAGGTTTGGTCTACAATCGCTAAACAAATGACCCCAACCGAGATCAGCTAGCTAATCTCGGTTGGGGTCATTTGTGCAGTTGCAGGCGACTTCCAGGTACCCTGGTCATCTCGCTCAAAGTCAGCTTCGCCCTTTTGCAAGCTAGTGTCATAGCTTGAAGACCGTCCACAACTGAAAATCATTGCGAGAAACGTCCTGATTTAGCCCTTCTTCAACGGCTGCTTGAGCTTTGGTGTCTGGCTCAAAAACAGCAGAAACGGGACAAATTTCGCTATTAGTTTGAGCTTATTGGGTCGCTGGCGGGTTAACTGTCGCCATCGGGAAAAACCTCTGTACTATCAAAATGCTGCTTACTCTATCAGCAATTAGGCAAAGCCAAAAGTTGCGAATAAAAAATCCGCAACTAAGCTCATCAAACTTTAACTAGAAAAGCTTTACCTCACTCCGTTAGAGAATTTAGCTTATCCCTTTAGAGAGTTTTCTAACTTCGCTAAAGCCGATTGAAAAGCTAAGCTCAAATCTTGCCATGCTAGTTCAAAGCCACGTTGCATGTCTTCCCAAGCCGCTTCGCTTGCTAGCTGAAGCTCTTCTAGCTTGACCTGAGCCGCATCGCGTTTGATCAATAGTTCTTCTACCTGGCTGTTATATTCAACCGCTACTTCAGCTTTGGCTTTATCGGCTTTTGCCTGATATTCTGCAATTTGGGCGTTAATTCTATCAAGTTCAGCTTTAACTTTGTTCTGATAAGCCTGACGGGTATCCATTGAAGTTTTCATGATTATTCGCTAGATGCTAGATCTTAAAAAGTACGAGAAAAACGAGTTTACGTTTTTTCAGTGGCTTGCTTTAAGCTTCTACTAGCCTTATAGGCTAGAAAATTTACAAGCTTCATTTCATTTTTGATCTAACCAAAGATAGCGAGAGTCTACCTCTATAGAAAGTTCCAATTTGTTTGCATCAATTATTTTTCTGAAGTAGATGCTTGCAACGGCAACATGCGGGCTTGCACTTGTAGCTGCATGAGTTCTCGTACCAGCCGCAACGCCTGATGACGATAGAGAGCTTGCGGAAAAACACCAGGTAGCTGTTCCATAAAGTGGCGGGCTAAGCTGAGGTCACAGCCAGAAACCCGAGCCATTTCAGCCGCGCCGTCAAAGCGGGCATCTTGGTTGATGGCTCCTTCAACCCTAATATGCCATTGCTGTTGAGCCAGTTCTCCCTGCTCGATGCGGCGCAGCCCACGAATAGTGGCTAAAACAATTAAGCGATCGCCCGGTCGCAAGCGAATATCTTCTGAAGGCATCAGGCGCGGTTGGGCGGCAGCTTGCTGGTACAAAATTGGCACAACCCCATAACCGTAGGCCACTTCAGACAACAGTTGGCTGTGCAAAGTATCATCGGCTTCAATTTGGTACTGCGTTACCAAAATCGTCTGACCATACAGGGGAAACAAGCTGATAACATTTTCGCCAAAGGCAGCACCCGCAAAGGCTTCTGCCGAAAGTGCTGAGGTACAAAGCACCTGGGTATACGGAAAAAGCTGGGCAACTTTGTCGGTAAAGCGCTGATCGTAAGTACGAATAATCAGACGGCACTGCGGATTAGTGCGGTAGGCCATCAGCCCAGTTTCCAAATTTTGCACCTCATCGTCGCCAACTGCGATTAAGCTTTTGGCGGTAGCCAAGTTAGCTTTGATTAAAGTTTCGGCTTTGTCACCGCTGACTACGGGTAGCTGCGGTAGCACATGGGCATCTAAATCTTGAGGGGCAACCCCTACAACCTGCTGATTGAGTTCTTGTAACAGCCCCATTACCCGCCGACCGACGCGGCCTAAACCTAAGACAATGACATGCCCCTTTTGGGGTACGGGCGGACGCCGCGTCAAAAATTGAAACTTCAGCGTTAGCAGCTTTTCGGTTAACAACGCATAGAGAACGCCAATAAAAGCAGTACCCGCTAAAGTCAACGCTAAGCTAAAGAGCCGCAACCACCAGGGCAGAGCAACCGACGGGACGAATTCGCTAAAGAGATCACCGTAGCCCCCCAGTAGCAGCACAATCGTGGCATAAAAAGCATCCAGCATCGAAAGAGCCGGGTAGTTGAGCCAGAGCAGCACCGTACCCGCCCCACAAAGCCCAATGATGGTGAGGCTACAAAGAAGCACCACACGACGCACTTGATGACGATAATTTGCTTGCCATATCTGCGTCAGAATCAGTCGCAGATCGCGTCCACTTCGCAGCGATCGCAGCCGCTGCCAGATTGCCTTTTGGAGTTGGCGACCTGATTTTGCCTGACTCAGGGTTGGCGGTCGTTCGGGTTCCGCTTCAATGGTGACAACGGTATCTCCTGCTCGCACCAAGGTGTTGGGCAACCAGGTGTAAAACTGGGCTGAAGGGCTAAAAGGATTAGTAGTTTGGCTAATTTGGGTAGGGCTTAACCCCATCTCGTTAGCGATAAAATGTCTTAAAACGCGGCGGTTACGGTTTTCTAGCTCATACAATCGGCGGCGATCGCGCCAACGATGCTGAGGCGTAATTTTTTGCTTCACCACTTTGAAGCGGTAGCCGTCTAGCCGAAAAAACCCTTTAAGCTGATCGCCAAAGGCGGCTAAGGCAAAAGCTGACGCTGATAGCTGAGTCGGTTCAAAAGCAACAAAGTTATCGAGTTGATGAGCCAAAACCTGATTGAGATTTTGCTGATCAGATCGCACAACCAGCCGAATATAGGGGTTTAGCACTCGGGCTGTCAGAGCTGCTTCAATATTGACCCGCTCACTATCGGTAACTAACAATGCTGCTCGACAACGTTCAACCCCAGCCAGGTTGAGCGTATCAGCGTAACGACAATCCCCTATGAGCAAGTCTTCTAAAAGATCAGGCAGATTGGCTACTTCCCAATGTTCAGCCACCTTCAAATCAATGGCACTGACCTTGACCCCAAATGTCTTGAGATTAGCTACACAGTGCTGTCCCAAGCTACCCAATCCACAAACCAAAAACCAATCAGACACAGATGTCGATTTAGAATCAGACGACTGAAGACGGGTGAAATCAGCGTTCACAAACTCAAGCGTAGACAGATAGGTTTGGCCTATTCTAAACCGGAACTTTCGTAAGCTTGAAAAGCTAACTTGATTTTTAAGAGGTGTTATGGAGGCGATTAAAGGCTATTTGGCCGCCCTGGTTGATCCTCAGTTTGGCAAAAACGGTGTCAAAGTGGCGGCCATTGTCGGCTCAATTTTGCTAGCCATCAATCATGGCCCAGCATTAATGCAAAATCAAATGACTCGCGATCGCTGGCTTTCAGCGCTGGTGACCTATTTAATTCCCTATGGGGTCAATGTGCATGGGCAATATATCAGTCAGCGGCAGACCAAACGGCAACCGCAAGTCACTATCACTGAAGACTGAAGATAGGTTTACCAAACAAGAAGTAAAGCTATGTCTCTAAAACCGACATAAGTTTCTATCGTAGCGATTAGCAATAAATTGTTTTTATTCATTTATCTTTTGACTAATAAACTCGGTTTGTGGTAGGCAGACATTTCTCGATCAATCTCAAACATACGTTCGTAAACATATATTTTCATTCAATAAAATATATTGTCGTTTGATACTTTTCCCAATATTCTAATAACCTTAGGCACCGCAAAAAACAGGCGATCGCTGCTGCGTGGTGCAAATTTTTCAATCTATCTACAGCGCTTAATGTCGTCTTAGCCGCATGGAAGAACAACAGAAACCAACAGTCGTGATTACCGGGGCCTCCTCTGGAGTTGGCCTTTACGCTGCTAAAGCTCTTGCGCACAAGGGCTGGCATGTGGTGATGGCCTGTCGCAACCTAGACAAAACCGAGCAAATGGCTCAGTCGGTGGGCATCCCGCAGGGTAGTTATACGCCCATGCAT
The DNA here is from genome assembly GCF_052168255.1 of Almyronema sp. Classification (NCBI taxonomy): domain Bacteria; kingdom Bacillati; phylum Cyanobacteriota; class Cyanophyceae; order Nodosilineales; family Nodosilineaceae; genus Almyronema; species Almyronema sp. The sequence goes on from NZ_JBQLZL010000042.1 coordinate 144,442, forward strand.
CTAGACTTAGCTTCTTTAGAAAGTGTGCGAAACTTTGTCAAAACCTTTCGAGAAAGCGGCAAGTCGCTGGATGCTTTGGTCTGTAATGCGGCCGTTTATCTACCTTTGCTTAAAGCGCCTATGCGCAGTCAAGATGGCTATGAGCTGAGCGTTGCTACCAATCATTTAGGGCACTTCTTATTGTGCAACCTGATGCTAGAAGATCTTAAGCATTCAGGTTCTGCTGATCCCAGACTGATTATTCTAGGCACCGTCACGGCTAACCCTAAAGAGCTAGGGGGTAAAATTCCAATTCCAGCCCCGCCAGACTTAGGCAATTTAGAGGGCTTTGCCGCCGGATTTAAAGCCCCAATCGCCATGATCAACGGCAAAAAGTTTAAGTCGGGTAAAGCCTACAAAGACAGCAAACTCTGCAATGTGCTGACGATGCGAGAACTACACCGTCGCTACCACGGCTCAACTGGCATCACCTTTAGTTCTCTTTATCCGGGTTGTGTCGCTGATACGCCACTATTTCGTAACCACTACTCGCTGTTTCGCAAAATTTTCCCCTGGTTCCAAAAAAACATCACGGGAGGTTATGTGTCGCAAGAGCTAGCAGGCGAGCGGGTTGCAGCCGTAGTTGCAGAACCTGACTACAAACAGTCGGGCGTTTACTGGAGCTGGGGCAACCGCCAAAAAGAAGGCCGCAAATCTTTTGACCAAGAGGTTTCCAATGAGGCTTTAGATGAAAACAAAGCAAAGCGGCTTTGGGAATTGAGTGAAAAGCTGGTTGGCTTAGCTTAGAGCGTAATCAAATTGAAGCAATAGGGCTAGGCCAAGCAACCCGCTGCCTAGCCATTTTTGCTAGCTCATAAAAGAGGTGCTACAGAAAACTGACACCGATTCAGAGGCAATAGTAAATTTAAGTTTTTACGGTTACGAAAACCTCGTTTATGAGCAAACCCTTCACTGAACCCGAAACCTCAACGACGTTCAGCCAGCGGCTTGGGGAACTAGCCAAACTATTTCTGAAGCTTGGTATGCTGGGCTTTGGCGGGCCTCAAGCCCACATTGCCATGGAAAATGACGAGGTAGTGGTACGCCGCCACTGGTTGACGCCGGAGCAATTTGCAGAAGGGTTAGCCGTTTGCGAAATGCTGCCGGGGCCAGCCTCTACCCAAATGGGCATTTATATCGGCTATGTCCGAGCAGGCCAAATAGGAGCGGTTGTTGCCGGACTTTGCTTTATCGCCCCTGCTTTTTTGATTGTCGTTGCCTTGTCGTGGGCTTATTTTCGCTTTCAGCGGGTGCCACAGCTAGAAGCTATCTTTTTAGGCATTTCGCCTGTGGTGACGGCGATTATTTTAGCCTTTTGCTGGAAGCTAGGGAAAAAAGCAATCCGTGACTGGAAACGGGCCGCGATCGCGATTGCTGTCTTTGGCGTGACCCTCTTTACTTCTCTCAGCGTCCTGATTCAGTTTGTTTTGGCGGGGTTAGTGGGTCTGTATTGGTTTCGACCTTCAGGCAGGGGGCAGTTTCAGGGGTGGTGGCTGCCGCCGTTGCCGCTCTTGGTAGCCAATCTACCTGCTGAAACCCTCACATTGGGTAGTTTTTGGGGGCTTGAGCGGATAAATGATTTTTTTTGGCCGTTGACGTTGTTTTTTTTGAAAGTGGGCAGCTTCATTTTCGGCGGCGGTTTGGTGATTATTCCACTTCTGGAGTTTGAAGTGGTAGAGCAGCTTCACTGGCTAACCCGCACTGAATTCATTAATGGTGTGGCAATTGGCCAGCTTTCACCAGGGCCAGTGGTGCTAACGGCGGCTTTTGTGGGCTACAAAGTAGCTGGGGTGTTGGGAGCTTTAACGGCTGCTGTGGCTATTTTTGCGCCTTCGTTTGCGTTTATTATGCTGGCAGCACCGCTCCTGCTGCGAATTCGGCAAAATCTCTGGATTCGCGCTTTTTTGCAGGGTGTCACTCCAGCCGTGCTAGGGGCGATCGCCGCCGCTGCTATTCCGCTGGCTCAAGCAGCCCTAGATCAACCAACTGGAGTCGCCTCGTTGGCCGCAGGACTCATTGGCCTCGGTGCTGGCGTGGCGCTTATTCGTTACAAAGTGCCTACCTGGCAACTGGTTCCCTTAGGCGCGATCGCTGGTTGGGCTGTTGGCACAGCGCTTTAGCCACAGTTACCCTACGACGAGTTCGGTTTTTATGTATACAATTTATGCATGCACATCTGCCGAACTGACTGGTTATGCCGTCCTCTCCGTCGCCTAAAGCCACCGAAGATAGGGTTTACACCGAGCTATACGAGGCTATTTGTGAACGGCAGCTATTGCCCGACACCAAGCTAGGCGAAGCTTTACTAGCAGATCACTTTGGTGTTAGTCGCACAATTATTCGGCAGGTGCTCCAGCGACTGGCGGGCGATGGCCTAGTCAGGCAAGAGCCGCATCGGGGGGCTTTTGTTGCCCGCATCACCCTAGCAGAAGCTCGTCAGATTTATGCCGCTTGGCGGTTAGTCGAAGCTACGATTATTCGAGAAGTGACGCCGACCATGACTTCAGCACAGCTTCAAGCGCTGCGAAACCTCATTGCCCAAGAACGGCAGGCTTGTGAACAGGCAGACTACCCTTTGCTGACGCGATTATCCAGTCAGTTTCACATGGCGTTAGCGGCGCTCAGCCAAAACAAATACTTAGGTCAATTTCTGCGGGAACTCATTCCGCTGACGGCGCTAGCTTATTTTTACGACGTGAAGAATATGCCCCTGTGCCGTAAAGACGAACACAGCCAGATCTTAGATTGCATTGAAGCGGGGGAAGCAGAGCAGGCAGTCGCGATCGCCGAGCAGCACCTAGACGGGATTGAAGCCGCCCTCGATGCATCTGCTTCTTTAGATCCCCAAATCAGCTTGGTCGATCGTTTGCGTCTGCGCCAACCTTCGCTTTCCCCCTAGACCCAGTTGACAAAGGCCGACACCCCGTATCAGCCTTTTTAACCTCGGCAAGCTTTTTTATCCCTCTTTTGTCAATCTAGGAAAAATCGACAATTTGCGTTGTTTTGGCCGAAGAAAAATCAAGCTCCGACATCAGTGAGAGAGAAGCAGGTTATGGCTGTAGCCACCAGCGTTGAGACTCTTCAAGGATTGAAAGCTGTTGACAGAACGGCTTGACTTCTGCCTGTAGCTGTACCGTTGGCTTTCAACTACTACCAGCAAACGTTGACAAATCCATTTGCCTAGCCGGAATATTTTTATTACATTAATTGTATACAAAACTTGTATAGAGTGGTTGTATATTTCTCCCGTGCCCTGCCCTTTTCGCTTCAGGAGGTTGGCTTGTGTTTCTTTCCCCCATTTTTTCGTTACGCCGTCTGCTTTATCCAAACCTGCTAGAGGCCAACCCTATAGCCATTTCACCTATGGCGTTTGAACTCGAAAGAGGCAAGCTGCAAGCGGCTTGGCACGGGTTAAGACAGCGGCTGCGCTTCTATTTAGCTGGCATTAGTCTGGCGATCGCACTAGCCAGCATTGCCTGTGCTTCAATTTTTGTGGTGATGGCGGCAGAAACGATGAGTCCAAGCGCGATCGCTTGTAACCGACTGCTTATCGCAGGAACTATCTTTGGGCTTTGGCAACAATGGGCAACCTCCCAAACAGCCCCGGCTCAGCGTTGTGAATTGGTGGGGCAGCAGGCTTTTACGCGCTGGCAGATTGGGGGCTTATTTCTAGCCGCCGGAACCAGCTTTGCTGCTTCTCTAAACTGTGCGGCCTGGTCTTTAACTCAAACCACAGTGGCTAACTCCACGCTGCTTAACAATCTCATGCCATTGTTTACCACCTTAGGAGCCTGGTTACTGTTGAAACAGGCATTTAGTCGGCAATTTTTGCTGGGGCTGGGAGTAGCATTGGCCGGGGTTATCGCCATTGGTGCTCAAGATCTGCAAATCGCCGCCGACCAACTCACAGGCGATGCGGCAGCTCTTCTAGCTGCCATCTTTCTGGCAGTCACCCTGTTAAGTATTGAGCAGTTGCGAATTCAATACACGACTTCAGCCGTTATGACTGGCCTGTCAGCCATTGGAGCCGTACTGTTGCTACCACTAGCGCTGCTGAGTCCTGGTGGTTTGCTCCCTGGCGATATGACCAGTGGATTGGCGGTACTGGCTCTAGCCGGGGTGTCGCAAGTGTTGGGGCATGGATTGTTAACCTACAGCTTGAAATCACTATCTTCTGGATTAGTCTCAGTCTTGATGCTGACCATTCCAGTCATGTCAGCCAGTTTGGCAGCTCTTTTGTTTGATCAACATTTAGGTTGGATTAACAGTCTGGCTTTCTTAGTCGTGCTGGGTGGCATTTATCTGGCCGCTTCCAGTCAGCCCCCCACCCAAGACATTCATTCACCTGCCGCTGCGGATTGCCCTCAACCCTAGCCTGCGCTGGCTGATAGCTAAATTTATACAAAAGCGATCGCCTAGACATTTTCTTTAGCTAAGCGATCGCTCTCATGTTTATTTGGGTCTTGCAGGGATAGACACAGTGGGGGGAGTATGTCTTGATAGCCCCTTTAGGTAACCACCAAACTAAGTCAACAAAATTTAGCGGGCAGGTGCGACTGTAGTGGGGTTTTGTACACAGCGGCACAAATCTTCTAGCAGAGAAGCAACTTGCTGACATGTTACAGCGAGGGGGCTGAGTGCTGTCTGAATTTGGTTCAATTCTTCAGAGGTTAGATAACCATTGTAGGGACTAGACAAGGGAATAGGCACTCTCAACTGGTGGAGTTGAGCCACACTAATGAGCCGATCAATAATCTCTAACGGCAGCACAATAATCAAAACTAAATCCTCCAATGCATTAATTCTTAAGATGGTAACTACGTCTAAAAAGTTTCAGCACTGTTATTTAATCAGTTTGCCCAATCGTTAACATCTATCCTGAGGAAAAGAAAAAAAACCACGGAAGTGTTACATTAACGACCTTAATCTTTTTGTTTGAGTGGTATTTGAGTTTGCTATTGTTGGCGCTGTAAAAACTCAAAGACTCTCGTTTCTATCAGCAAGTAAATTCTTCTAGAATTTCATCAGTCGAGCCTTTTTTCTAACCGCGATCGCTTTGCCCATACGGATTGGCTGATAGCAACCGAAAAGCGCTAAAACTAATCTGCTCTATCCGTCACTAGCAGCCACTTGGGAAGCTGCAACCGCGAGTCAGGCACTACTTCTATACCGGGAATTTCTAGCTGCGTAACCTTGATTTGCAAGTGAATACGAGATCCCCAAGCTTGTTGCCGCACCCAACAGCGATCGCCTTGGCAGTGAACAACCACAAAATCCGGTAAATCCTGGGGTTGCCCTTTGAGGCGGACAAATTTTCCGGGGTGCAGAGTGAGTGCAGGCATGACGCAATCCTCCTAAGACAGCGCAACAGCCACCCCAATAATAGTACTATTGAACTAGAAAAAGTTCAGTAGCCAGTCGTACTTATTGACCTCGTTCTGCCTAAAGTCGCAAAACGGCCATAAAAGCAGACTGCGGCACGTCTACAGTGCCAATAGATTTCAGGCGCTTCTTACCTTCTTTTTGCTTCTGCAAAAGCTTTTTCTTCCGAGAAATGTCGCCGCCGTAGCACTTAGCCAAAACATCTTTACGCAACGCTGGGATGCTTTCACTGGCGACGACTCGGCTGCCAATAGAAGCTTGTAGTGGAATCTTAAACTGATGGCGTGGAATCAGTTCTTTTAGCTTTTCCACCAAGGCTCGACCTACGTAATAGGCTTTGTCTCGATGAACGATGGTCGCTAAAGAATCCACCGGGTCGCCATTGATCAATACATCTAAGCGCACCAAGGCATTGTCGCGATAGCCCACAAGCTGATATTCCATGCTGGCATAGCCGCGCGATCGCGACTTCATTTGATCAAAAAAGTCCGATACCACTTCTGCCAGCGGAATCTCATAAACCAGGGTCGTACGACCTTGGGTTAGATACTGCATGTCTTTGAAATCTCCCCGCCGACTTTGCGCCAACTCCATCAACGGCCCCACAAATTCTTCTGGGGTAATCATTTCAACCTTGACATACGGCTCAGCAATCTTTTCCCGCTCCTGCGGCGGCGGTAGCAGGCTAGGGTTGTCAATTTCAACCACTTCTCCGTTAATTTTGGTGACGCGATAGATCACCGAAGGCGCAGTCGTAATCAAATCTAAGCCATATTCGCGCTCTAGTCGCTCTTGCACAATTTCCATGTGCAGCAGCCCCAAAAAGCCACAACGAAAACCAAAACCCATCGCGCTGGAAGTTTCAGGCTCATACTGCAGCGCGGCATCACTCAGACGCAGCTTGTCTAACGCTTCTCGTAAATCCTCAAACTGATCAGAATCGGTAGGAAACAAGCCGCAGAAAACCATGGGCTTCGCTTCAACATAGCCGGGTAGCGCCTGCTTAGCGGGGGCTTTGACCAGCGTAATCGTATCGCCGACGCGGGCATCTTCTACTGCTTTGATTGCCGCAGAAAAATAGCCTACTTCTCCAGCGTGTAACTCATCAACTGGTTTCTGCGTCGGTGAAAGTACGCCGAGTTCGTCAATCTCATACTCTTTGCCAGAAGCCATCAATCGCACGCGATCGCCCTGGCAGACTCGCCCATCCATCACCCGAAAATAGACAATCACCCCCCGGTAAGAATCGTAGTAACTATCAAAAATCAACGCTCTTAGCGGCTGATCTAACGTTTCTTGCGGCGGCGGTACAAGATAGACAATAGACTCCAGAATTTCTTCAATCCCGACCCCTTCCTTAGCCGAAGCTAAAACTGCGGCACTACAGTCTAAGCCCACAATTTCCTCAATCTCTTGCTTGATGCGATCAGGATCTGCCCCTGGCAAATCAATTTTGTTGAGGACGGGAATAATCTCTAAATCATTTTCTAGCGCCAAATACACATTTGCCAGCGTTTGGGCTTCTACACCCTGCGAAGCGTCAACCACTAGCAGGGCACCCTCACAGGCTGCCAGCGATCGCGAAACTTCATAAGAGAAGTCAACGTGACCCGGTGTATCAATCAGATTCAAAACATATTCGTTGCCATCGCGGGCGGTGTAGTTCATCCGAGCCGCTTGCAGCTTAATGGTGATCCCACGCTCCCGCTCTAGATCCATCGTGTCTAGAAACTGGGCTTTCATATCGCGATCGCTCACTGTACCTGTCTTTTGCAACAGGCGATCGGCTAACGTTGACTTGCCGTGGTCAATGTGAGCAATGATAGAAAAGTTGCGGATGCGGGAGATCGGTACGTCAGTCATGTATTAAGACGCGTTCAACTGAAGTTGCTTAAACTATTGTAATGCTTTGGCTCAAGGCCGCTACAGAGAGTCAGCAAAATGATCTCACCAATTTTCAGCGTTTGAAGCGCTCCGTAACCTAGAACGCAGTTTAGCTTTGAAAACTCCTTTAAGCTGCCCTAGGCGTTATTGGCTGACCTTTTACTCAACAGCACTTCGTAATAAGCTAACTTTTAAGTCTCTCACTAAATTTCCTGAATTTTGCGGCTGTTAGTTATAGGCTGACAGCTGCCCACTTATGAGCCATCTATATCTGCTTAGTCATATCTGCAATAGAGTTGAATAGAGTTGAAGGGAGAGTAGCCGTTTCATGACCGAACAGAGCGAACCAAACACCGGGGACATTGCCGCTAGAGAATCCGAAGCCGACAAAGTCGAAATCGCCATTCAGCTAGATGCCGACCTGCTTGATCAAATTAACCATCTCACAAGTAATCCCAGTAAAGTGATTGAAGTGGCCGTACGACAATGGTTACGCGGGGGTGCTCGCCGAGATGACGATTTAGCCCGCACCCTGCCCCGCACCCCCCCAGTGCCACCGCGCGGCGAATGGAACGACTAAAATTTAAGAGCGTCTCCAAGAGTTGCAAGAACCGCAACTCTTGGCAAGTCGTCCTAGCTTCAGGAAGTTTCACTTCAAGTTATGAAGTTATGCTTAGTAGCTTAGTTAAAAGGCAGGGCATTGTAAGGTTAGGCAAAGCCCTAACTGCCTGAGCTTGTTGCTGCTCGCTGGGCTGCTGATTTAGGGTGCATGCACTATCTCTCTACCAGATATGCCTGCTATTGATCATCAGCTCGGTTAGCAAACTCTCCGAACTGCCTAGTCTATGTCTGCCAACTCAGCGTCTTCTAAACTGCAATCGCCTGTTAATTCAGTCATCGATTTAGCTCTCTTGTCGAGAACTACCGCCCTCGTAATGGTGCATGACAATGCAGGCACGTTGCTTTCCTTTCAATGGCCAGAGGCAATTCGTTACGGATTTAATCCGCTTCTGGCAATTGGCAAACCGCTAGAAGCTATTTTTGATCCCCCTTCGCTGACAACTTACCAAGAAGCTCTCAATTTTGTATTTGAGCAGCAGTGCGCTAAACACATTTCAGTGCCACTGCAGTTAGGCCAATACACGCTGGCGTTTGATTTTTGTCTAAGCCCGGTTGTAGTCCCCAGCGCCTTACCGCAACAGGTAGTTAGTATTGGGGCTTTGGTCAAGCAGTCAGTCGAAAACCAGCCTCAAAACGGCTTAGATAGCCTTGCCCTGTCGCCCGCCTGCGCCGCCACAGAAAATTACTATGCTCAGCTCAACCGCATTGCCTGGAATATTCGCCGCACGCTGGATTTAGAGACTATTTGGCAGCAAACGGTAGATGGCTTGGGGGCGATGTTGTCTATTGACAACTGTTTGATTTGCTCTTTCCAAGAAGATTACGACCAAATAAAGGTCGAGGCCGAATATGCTAAGTACGACTCGCCTTGTTGTTTACATCAGGTCTTTGGCTTAGAGCAGGTTCCCTATCTGCAAAAAGCCCTGCGATGTCTCCATCCAGTTTTAGAAGAGTCAGGACTTTTACTGCCGCCCCATAGACAGATGCGGGGGATCGTTTTAGCGATCGCCACTTGCTATCAAGATCAGCCTAACGGTCTTATTCTTTTATTTCGGCAACAGCCCCACCAATGGACCTCCCTAGAAGTCGAATCCATTAGTGAACTTGCCGATCAAGTTGGAACCGCGATCGCCCATGCCTCTCTTTTCAGCGAAAGCCATTCCTTGGCGGTTGAGCTACAGCGCGTTAACGAAGACTTACTCGAAAAACATCACGAACTAGAAGAGGCCCGCAGTCAGGCTGAAGAAGCCCGTCAACAAGCCGAAGAGATTTCTCGGCTAAAGAGTGAGTTTTTGGCCAATACTTCTCACGAACTGCGCACACCCCTCAACGGCATGATTGGTTTTCTCAAACTAGTGCTTGATGGCATGGCTGACGACCCAGCCGAGCAAGAAGAGTTCGTCAGAGAAGCTCACAATTCAGCTCTGCACTTACTCAACTTGATCAACGATGTGCTAGACATTGCCAAAATTGAAGCCGGAAAAATGCAGCTCGACATGGCTCCAGTCAACCTGAGAGAGCTATTCCAGAATGTCGATAATTTTACCCGTCACCTAGCAGAACAAAAAGGTCTGCACTACGAAATCTTAATGCCAGAAACGCGGGACGAAATTGTGCTTAATGGCAACTATCAGCGCTTGTTGCAAGTCATGCTCAACGTTGTCGGCAATGCCATTAAGTTTACCCACGAAGGGTATATTCGCGTTAGCGCTGAGGTCAAGCGCCAAAAAGTTAAGTTTCAAAATCAAGAATGGCCCGGTACGGTAAAAATCAGCGTCGCCGATACCGGAATTGGCGTTTCATTAGAAAAGCAAGATCGACTGTTTCAGACCTTTAGCCAGGTAGATGGTGAGCGCACCCGCCAATATGGCGGCACAGGTTTGGGACTCGCTATTTCCCAAAAACTTGTTGAAGCCATGGGCGGCGTCGTGCAATTCATCAGCATGGGCGAAGGACTTGGCTCGACAGTGACTTTCACAGCTCTGCTTTACCAAGAGCCTGTCGTAGTTTCGCCAGAACCCATTGCGCCTATTCAGTAAATGGCTCTGGCAAACTATCGACAAACTGGGGACGAGCCTGCTGGCTTTGTTGCAATCGTTGCTCCAGAACCGTCCAGTTTTGAGTGGCAATGTGGTCAATCATTTGATCAAGATGATGGCGATAAGCTTGCAAAGACTTTAGCAGTGCTGCTTGGTTGTACTGAGCCATCATCAACCCTAATTCTGGATTGCCCCCACCAACCCGGCTGGTATCGCGAAATCCTGAGCTAGCGAGCTGCTGGGCAAGCTGCTGTACGCTTGCCTCAGGTTCACTCAGGCAAGCCTGAATTAGAGCAGCGCTCACCATCACTGGCAAGTGAGAAATCCAAGCAACAGCCCGGTCATGACTTTCAGGCGTACAGCGATAAAGCGCACAGCCTAGAGATCTAGCTACCTCGGCAACCAACTCAGTGGCCTCATGGGGTGTTGATTCAACCGGTGTCAGCACATATGGACGCTGGTTAAACAAACCCACCTCAGCGGCCTCAATTCCAGCTTCAGCCTTACCAGCCATAGGGTGCCCACCCACAAAGTTAGGCCAGTAGTGGCTAGCCAATGTAACCAACTGCGCTTTTACCGAACCCACATCGGTAATGACGGTTGCAGTGGGTAAAAACGTGGCTAGCTGTTGCACCGTAGGCACAATGGCAGCTATCGGCGTACAGACAAAAATCAACTGCGTAGTCGCGATCGCCTCTAGTGAAGTCGCGACCTTATCAGCAACTCCTTGGCGCAAAGCCAGATCGCCTGTTTCTGCCCGACGACTAACCCCAATCACGGTATGACCACGCTGACGCAAATCCAGCCCTAGCGACCCACCAATTAAACCCAAACCCACAATTCCAATCTTCATAAGCAAATTGATTCACAGGGACGAAAAGGGCATGCTAAATGGCAGAGCCACTTCGATTGCAGACTGCCCACACAGACGGGGGTGTAGAAGTACAGGAACCCTATCATATCTAGATGAAAGGACTCTTTGAAAACCCCCAAGGCAATTGGCCAAACTGCATTCTGGGCTGACTCAACCTTATGCTCTACCGTTATTTAAAATTGCAAGCTCCATGATGAATGCTGAGGAACTGCTAGAAAAGTATGCTACAGGCATGCGCGATTTCGAAGGGATTCACCTGAGTGAAACTCACCTAGTGGGCGCTACCCTCACAGGCATTAATTTGAAAAGTGCCAAGCTAAACGTTGCCAATTTGAGCAGCGTCAATCTGAGTCACAGCGATTTGAGCTATGCCAAGCTAAACGTCACTCGCCTGAGTGGTGCCAATCTCAGTCAGGCAAAGTTACATAAGGCAAACCTCAATGTTACAAACTTGATCAGAGCTATTCTGGTTGGGGCTGACCTCAGCGGCGTTTCTATGATTCGGGCAGAATTGCTGCGGGCCGAGCTGAGTAACGCCAACCTTCAGGGGGCTAACTTAAGCGAATCTGACCTCAGAGAAGTTCGGCTACGCTGGGCTAATCTCATGCAGGCCAACTTAGGTAGATCCGACTTACGCAACAGCATCCTAACAGCCGCTATTCTCAAAGAAGCCGATCTACACGCTGCGAATCTCAGTCGGGCTGACTTAAGCGGTACGGTTTTGGTCGGTGCCGAACTGAGACACGCCAATCTGCGTTCGGCCAAGCTAGTGGGTGCCAACCTTAGAGGGGCTAATCTTCGTTGGGCGGATCTGAGCGGCGCTGATCTGCGAGAAGCCGATCTCACCGATGCCAAACTCAGCGGAGCCAACCTCACAGGCGCAAACTTGGCAGGAGCCGATCTATACAATACCAGTCTGGTGCATGCGGATCTGAGTCAGGCCAACTTAATTGCAGCAACTTGTGTCAGTTCTAACTTGACGGGTGCCACCTTAACTGGCAGTAAGCTCTATGCAACCGTTTGCTCAGAACTTAGAACAACGGAACTAACCTGTGACTGGATTGATCTCAGCACAACGGGCGATCGCAGCCAGCTACACCATTTTCAGAAACCAAGTGAAATTGAGTTTTTTTTCAACCGTGTGCCGCCTCAAGTCATCATCAACGTCGATGCTCCGCTCACCCAAGCCGCTCACCTGAGTTTAGCTAAAGCCTACGCGACCATCTCTCAGCACTTTCATCCGCTTAAGCAACCTCCTAGCATTCTCATTCGCGGACGCAAAACTACCCTGACTTTTCAGCTACAGCAAAATGATGATCTTTTCATCATTGCTTATCTGGCAAGCTTACCCTTTCAAGATTACAAGCCAGTCGAAAAGACCTTATCCCACTTAATTCAAGCGGTTGAACGGGAGCTAACCTCCACCAGCCTGTCGCTTAAAACTTATCTGATGGGGTTGGGGCGTCGGCTAACCCATCTGGTGCACCAAGCCAATAACCTGGAGCTTACCCTCTCAGAGCATCCTTTTGGCGAAATTCCTATCCAGCTTTGTTTGGTCAATTCTAATCATCATTGGCTGGAGATTTATCAAAATCCCCGCTTTGGCATTCGAGGCCCGCAGCAAGATGAAATGGGATTTACCATTCATCCCCGTCAAGATCTTGTGCCTGAACTTTCAGCCGTCGCAGAATTCATTCGGGGGATGCACCAATCGCTGCCCCTGTGTGGCTAACACTTTGCTGGGTAGATAGCCAAGGGCGTCTCTCTCACCTACCGACGATTCCATTACCTGCCCAACAGGCGCTTGTGCCACAATGGAGTTCATTGTGCCGTCTAGTGCCACTACATCCGTGATTGAAGCAGAGGTTCACCAACGGCTTAGAGCCTTCCTAAAAGAACAAGGCGAGCCTTACTGGCCCCATCACCTAACGATGGCGCGGCTAGTGGCGAGGGCTTTCCGGCTAGGACGCAGTGCCTTGATCCAGGCAGGCAGTTCATCGGCCTATCATGGGCGACATCGTCTCAGCTATCTAATGCCCAGCTTGCTATGGTCTGGTGCGGCTATTTTAGTTCTGCCTGAAGCGATTCAGCAACGCATTTTGATGGTTGAAATTCCGCGTCTGCGGCAGTGGATGCCAGCAACTAAGTCAATTCAAGTGGGCGATCGCTGGCCCCACGAGCACTATCGCGGCTTGTTAATTACGTCACCTGAGGCTTGGCTAAGCGATCGCCTGGGGACTCAAACTCGCTTTCCCAAGCAAGTACCCACTCTAATTGACGGTGCCGATGATTTGGAAACCTGGGTGCGGCAACAACTCACCGTTAATCTTGCTAGCGCCGACTGGGATGGTTTAATGCTGGCCTATCCCGACTGTCAAGACATTATCCGAGATATTCGCGTACAGCTAACCTGCGCGGTTTTTCGCCACCCAGAAAACCCTTACAACTGCTATCTACTCGATGAGCTTGAACAGCAGGCGCTCAGTAGACTTTATCAAGCCTTAGAGGAATCGATCGCCGCGACAGATCCCCTGCCCGTTTCAATGCCAACCTGCTGGCAGAGGTTCTGGCACCAATATTGGCAACCCCATCGGCTAATTTGGACGACCGTAAATCGCCAGCAAGGCCAGTTTTGGCTCCACTGTGGGCCAGCCGAAATCAGCTCAACCCTGGCCAAGGTTTGGCTACAACAGCCTGTCGTTTTGATTGGGGCGGCCCTCGATCTCGAAACCCAGGCTTCTACCTATCGACAACGTTTGGGGCTAGCAGATCTAACCTGCTTGAAATTTTCCCTCGATCGCCAGCAGGAACTTATTCAGCTCTACCTCCCTGACCGATTGCCACTACCCAATACCCGCGAGTTCCAAAGCGCCCTACTTCAGGAGATCCGTTTGCTTTTGGCTCATACGGCTGTTAGCTCAGGCTTAACGGTTATCCTGGTGAGCGACATGCCCTTACACCATCAGCTAGGGACTCATTTAGCTGCTGAATTTGGCTCTAGAGTGCAGGTAGAAAAAACCTGCCTAGAAGACAATGGCATTTTAGTAACCAGTTGGCAATTTTGGCGTACCCATCAACACCTTTTACCTGCCCCTCAGCTATTGGTTATTACGACCCTACCCATTCCGTCTTTAGAAAATCCGGCAGTTGCCAATCGAGTAGCTTTTTATAAGCAACAGCGTCAAGACTGGTTTAGGCTCTACCTGCTGCCAGAAGCCCTCTCTGAGCTGCAACGGGCGATCGCTCCAGTACGAGAACGACAAGGCATTGTTGCCCTTCTAGATAATCGCGTAAACCATCGTAGCTATGGCCAGCAGGTCATAGCAGCCTTAAGTCCAGCAGCTCGCACTAATTATATTGACGTTAGCTGGTTGAATAACAACTGCGGCATCCTAGACTAGTATTTGAAGCTCGTAAGTTTTCTAGGCTTACTTTTTACCCAAACAACAGCAGATTCAGACACATCAAGCAGGTCATTAAATTATGGGAGAAGCCAAACGACGGCAGGAAAAGCTAGGAGAACAATACGGTCAAGAGAAAAACATTTTACCTTGGCTACCCATTCGTAAAAGCCAAGCTGACCAATTTGTTCAATGGACGACTCGAGGCGCTTGGGTTGGCATTGGAGCCATGATTGCGCTCTGGCTAGTCATTCGTTTTATCGGTCCAGGCTTCGGCTGGTGGGAAATTGTCAATTAAAATATGAGGTTTTCTATCAGCTTTTTGAAGTCTATCTATAGCCTCAAGTCAAAATGCTGATTTCTAAGCTAAAACTAGGTAGAAGTTGATGGCCACAGATAACTAAGCGCCAGCTTAATTGTCACGCTAGATACCGACCTAGTTAGCCAACGAACTTACCCTAGAGCAGAAGCTTTTACTAAAACCTTTACTAAAAGCCACCTGTTCAACATTTAAGTAGCCCCTTTACCCAGCGTATGATGGAAGAAGTAAGCAGAGTAAGCCAAATAATTAAGAAAAAATTAAGTTAGGGCTTACAATAGTGTGTGGTGATCCAGGAGGACAAGCATGTTCATTCGACTTGCGGAGCAGCATCGCCAGCTGGTTCAAGACCTTGTTATGAACCTACAAGCTTTAGCGATCGTGCTAGAGAATCAGGGGTATCTAGCGTCTTGCTATACCTGTGGGGGGCAAATGAACAGTGCTTCCTTCATGGTTAGTCTAGGTGACAACCATCTCATTCGTTTCTTAGTTTCGGATTATGGCATCACTTGGACAGAGATGCGGGATGACCGAGAACTGATGAAGTTAGAAGGTGCAGAGGCCATCAGCCAGTTGCAGGAACTCGCTAACCTGGTTAAATTTCAGATCAACCCTTCTGACTACCGACTAGCAACGCTTCAGCAAGCATAAGCAGATCAATTGGCTAAAGCAATGTTCCCCGATGGTATAAGTCGCTGCATTGGCTAGTATCAGTTGAAAAGCTTCTTTTTGTCACTTAGCACTCGGCGAGTGTAGACGCTTTCATTGGCCATAGACTGGCTAAAAGTAGTAACATAGAATACATTGGGTACTCAAGGTTCGCTGTCTAGGCGAGCTATATTTGTTTTTTGTATTACTTTTTCTCCGTTAGCTAGCTTTTACCTCAAGAGTCCTTAAAGGCTTGTTACAAAGTGGCAAAAATTTTATGACTTATGCAACCACCATCCAGCCGGGATGGCAGCATCAATTTGTGAAAACCAACCAGGTTCGCCTCCATTGCGTCACTCAGGGGGAGGGTGAACTGGTTGTTCTGCTACACGGTTTTCTAGAGTTTTGGTATTCTTGGCGACACCAAATTCCAGCTTTAGCTAAGCAGTTTCGAGTGGTTGTGCCCGATTTAAGAGGATACAACGATTCTGATAAACCTAATGGTGGGTACGATCTCGATACTTTAGCCCAAGACATTTATGGTCTGATTCAAGAACTGGGCTACAGTCAGGCTCATGTTGTAGGCCACGATTGGGGTGGCGCTATTGCTTGGCACTTTGCCCATCGATTTCCTCATGCACTCAACCGTTTAGCTGTTTTGGGCGCACCTCATCCTGAGCAGTTTCGCCAAGCGGTCATCAGTAACTTTGATCAGCTAAAGCGTAGCTGGTATCTTTTAGCTTTGCAGGTGCCAGCTTTGCCTGAATGGTTAATTCAGCAGAATTTGAGCAATTTTCTAGCCAACGTTTTTCAACGACAGGCCGTTCGAAAAGGCGCGTTTTCTTCTAACGATACCGAAATGTATCGAGCTGCTTTGCAAAAGCCCGGTGCTTTGACAGCAGCGATGAGCTACTATCGTCAGTTTTTCGCTCCTCAATCCTGGTTGAAGCTTTGGAACAAATCGCCCCTACCTATCACTTCACCTACACTCATTTTGTGGGGAGAAGAAGATACTTTACTCAGTCATTCTCTATTAGAGGGAATGGGAAAATGGGTTGTCGCTCCGCTGCAGCTTAAGCAGGTTCCTCATTGCGGCCACTGGATTCAACAAGAAGTGCCTAGCACTGTCAGTCGGGAGTTAACCAGTTTTTTGTGCGCTGGTTAAAGTGAGTGGGTATACTGCTCAATATTAATCACGCTTTCAACTGACGGTTAATTAGCAAGGTCTGCGTTGAATTTTTAGACCGCAATCAGGCAAAAGCATTTTTACTCAACTTTGCTTTTGCTCAAAAACTCTTTTAGTTTAAAGAAAATATTGCTAAGGGTGCTGACCTAGGCTGAAAACTCGTCAGACGACAGGCTAGATTAATTTTATAGACTTAGGGTGGAAGATACAGAAGCGTTTGGGGTATGGGTCAGCAATTTAGCTGAATCCACCTGCGAAGATTACTATTTTAAAGTCAGGCTTACGGACTTTGAGTCACTAATCAAGAAGCATCTTGTAGCCATCCCCCTTACTGTTGCGCTTAGTGAGTGCCTCAATCATGTCTAAATCCCACTTTTCCCCTGACTCTTCAGACATGTGGTTAGCCTCTCAGGAAAATCGAGAAATTCAAGAAAGGCTAGAACTGTTTCAAATATTTTCAAAAATATACAGCCACCACCGAACTTTATTAAACGACATTCTCGATCTAGAAGGGTCTGGCGGTAAATCGCTAGCCCGTCTTGGCTTGTTTTACTATGTGCAAGGAGTTGTATCAGAAAAGGGGGCTTACCTGATCACCAATTTGCTAGATGGTAAAACTCGTGCTTTAGAACAGGCCAGCCACATTTGGACAGTTGGCCGTGATCCGCGACAGGTAGCGGTGATTTTGCGAGATAAGCGGCTGTCTCGCTGTCATGCTGCTGTTCAGTATGTTCCTAAGCAAGGATTTTTTCTCTCTGACCTAGACAGCCGCAATGGCTCTTTTGTCAATGGTGAGCGGATTCATCAGCAGTACAAGCTTAGCGACGGCGATCGCATACGTTTGGGTAGCATTACTTTTAGTTTTTTTGTCTGTAGCGACTTTAAAACCGTTGCGCCCCCTACAGCGCAATGTCGTCAAATGCTGGAAAATAGTGCGGGTATGCCAACATTGCCTCCCCAGATAGAGTCTTCTGAGGTTAGAGATAGCTCTGATGACGCGACGGTAGAGGGCAATGCCCCCCGCATTTTGGATGAAACCGTGCGACTACCGTGGAATCAGTGTTTTCGGTAAGTTTTAGATAATTAAACGCGGTTTGAAGCTAGTTAATTCTATTTTTGGCAGCAATTTTTAGCGGAATAGAGGCTAGCTTTGTTCCCGGAAAAGCAATGACGGCTTTTGACTGCGGGCTCTTTCTGAGTTTTAGCAGGGCTGTGACCAAAGAGCCATGATTCAAAGTGGGTAAATCCATAAGCTCCAGAATCTTTCCAGTACTATTGGCCGTATGGCTAATTAAGTTTTCTACGGCAAAGCGAGGTAGCAAGTCAGCCGCGCCCTGACAGACAGCCCACTGCCGTTCTGAGGCCAGGATCTCATACTGCGCTCCGTTGACTAAAACAATTTTGAGGGTAGGACAGTGGGTCTGGCACCAGCGACAGATTCCATAGGGTTTGAGTGACTGCAATCGGGTGTCAATCAAAATGAGATCCGGTAGAGGCAAGGCATTTTGCTGCAGTTGCTGTAAGCTTTTGACTAAGTTCACATCAGCAGACTCCCAAATGACAGCCATGTTTTGAGAGCGCAAAACAGTCTGCCAAATTTTTCCTTGAAACCCTACTGGATAGATCATCAAGACAAATTTCGAAATCTGGGGCATGGGTTGCAGCAATGGAGAATAGAGAAAATTTTATTTTCTCTTTTTGGGATTGTGAATGAAAAAGACCTTAAATTGGGGACAACAGGTGACTTTTTCCCTCTAAAAGCCAGCATAATCTACCCAGTCGATCGCGATCGCTGTTTATCAAGAAGATATCGAATTTAACTTTTGAATTTCTTGATGAACGATGGTGCCAATTTGCAAGGCGTCATTGAGTAAGTCGCCATACTCATTGGCCGCCTGACTTACTTGTAAGGCTTCTAGAGAGGCTAAGTTGTGTTCAATGTTGGCAAACAGTTCCTGACGGCGAGCCATGAAGCGCTGATGCTTACGCAGGATGCGCTCGGTCATCAAGGCACACACTAAACTGCTGCGAGTTAGCTGCAGAGCTTCTAAAACAGCACTTTGATTTTCTACTTTAAGCTGGCTAGGGTTCACATGGCTGAGTTCTTCCAAAATCGTGACGGCGGTCAGGGTTTCGTGATAGCGATCGACTTCGTCTAGCAAACGCGCCAGGGTGATGAGGTGGCGACCTTGCCACCAGCGAAACACGTTCCAGCTAACGGCGATCGCAATGGCAACAGCCAACGCTATTGGCAAAAACTGGGCGGCGCTACTGAGATCTTCCCCTAGTCCCTGATTGCGAGCCACAATCAAACCCAACGGCAAGCAAAAAATGATAACAACGCCAAACGTCAGAAGCTGGTTAAATAGAAGCATCAAGAGGTACCTGGACTGGCGAAAGGCTGAGGGGCGATAAGCCCACCCCATGGTAAATTCACCCACATCTAGCCCTGTCAAGGTATCTAGTTCGCGTTCGCTAATTTTCAGCGTTGAGAGATTTGGCTGCATACGCGAAGTCAGTCATACAAATTTGTTTGGTGATAGCCGAGTCGAAAGAATAAATTAAAGATCAATGCCAAAGAGTTGGAAGACCAGTCGTAAGATTTGGCCATAGAAGTTGCCGTCAATTTCGGGGCGAAAGAGCTGGAAAGGTTCGTCAGGTGCGCCAAAAAAGGGGCGTAGCGTCCATCCAAGCTGACTCCCTACCAGGGCATAGAGAACCAACCAGCCTTTAAGTAAACGGTTGCGTAGCTGATCTTCGGCTGCTTGGGGACTGGCTAAGTTTCGCATGCCATCGTAGAACAGCTTAATGCCAATGACCCCTGTTAAACCCATAATGGCTACGTTTAGCAGCAGGAAGAAGGTATAGTCTTGAATCGAAATCAGGAAAAAAAGCGAGACGGGGGCAAAGCTAAATAGCAGAACGCTAATTACGGAAACGGCTGTTAACACCATTGCCATGTACTGGCGAAAGTTGAGGGCAGAGCCAAAAAGAATATCAAAGAAGTAAAGCGTAGGCAGGCAAATAATCAGCGTAATCAAATAGAGAGCAGGCAGCTTGATGGCTGAAGACAGCATCTGCAACCAGCTACTAGAAGCACCGATAATCGCACCATAGACGGCTAGAAAAACCGTACTGGAAATGAGTAAAGAAATAATTTTGCGCTCTAGCTTAATATCTTGGCGAATTTCCTCTAGCACAGCAGGGCGATCGCGCAGCAAGCGAATCAGAACCGCAAAATGATTCATACTTTTTACTCCATGGGACTGTCTCAAACGATACCTACAATTGAGCAGACGTTGATTTCGGCCAAAGGTTGAGCCAAGACATACAAAATTTTGGGAGTTAATCCGCCACCTGATAGACGCTAGTTGTACAGCGTGAACCCCACTTGAGCGCTTAAAATGGCACCTTAAGCAAGGTAACCTGAGTACTCAAGCGTAAGCATTGCCAGGGAGGGTAAATGCAATTTCTCTTAAGAATTGCAGCTTGGATCGATCGTCTCAGCGATTGGATCGGTCGGCTGACTTTGCTGCTAACCCTTGTGATGGTGGTGATAGGTGCTTACAACGCCATTACTCGCTACCTGGGACGCTATATCGGCGTCAACCTTAGTTCTAACCTTTATATTGAAGTGCAATGGTATCTGTTTAGCCTGGTTTTTTTGCTGGGAGCGGCCTATGTACTTAAACGAGGTGCGCATGTGCGGGTTGATATTTTTTATGGCCGTCTTTCGCGCCGAGGCAAGGCTTGGGTAGATTTATTGGGGGGCTTACTATTGCTCATTCCCATGAGTTTACTGGTGCTGCGCTATTCCTTTCCTGCCATTGTGAACTCCTGGCAAATTTTAGAGCAATCGTCAGATCCGAGCGGTTTGCCTCGTTACCCGATCAAAACTGCCATCATTGTTGCTTTTGTATTACTGACGCTACAAGGGATTTCGGAAGTCATCAAACAAGCTGCCATCATTAGAGGGCAAGCGCCATCTCATCAGGAGGCTAATTTGTGAGTGAGATTTTGGGCCTACTGATGTTTTTAGGGGCACTGGTGCTGATTTTTACCGGCTATCCAGTTGCATTTGCTTTAGGTGGCACAGGGTTGCTCTTTGCTATTATCAGCGCTGCCTTGGGGCAGTTTGACTGGATTTTGTTTACGGCCTTACCCCAACGCATTTTTGGCATTATGGGGAATTACGTTTTGCTGGCAATTCCCTACTTTATTTTGATGGGAACATTGCTACAGCGATCTGGGTTGGCAGAAGATCTGCTGGAAACGTTTGGTCAGTTGTTTGGGCGGCTGCGCGGTGGGCTGGCGATTGGGGTGATTTTGGTTGGTACCCTTTTGGCGGCTGCCACGGGTGTCGTGGGTGCAACCGTTGTGGCAATGGGCATGATTTCTTTGCCGATTATGCTGCGTTATGGTTACAGTCCTTCGCTAGCTACTGGGGTGATTGCCTCTTCGGGAACTTTGGGGCAGGTCATCCCGCCGAGTGTAGTGCTAATTGTGCTGGGCGATCAGCTCGGAGTTTCGGTTGGCGATCTCTTTTTAGGTTCTTTGGTGCCGGGGCTGACGTTAGCGGGTTTGTATTTACTTTACACAGCGGCGATCGCCACGTTTAAGCCCAAAGCAGCCCCGGCCCTTCCGGCTGAGATGCTGGCTATTTCTAAGGGCGTTCTGGCTAAGCGCGTCTTTTTAGTAATGCTGCCACCGCTATTTTTAATTTTGATTGTGCTGGGCAGCATTTTTGCAGGCGTTGCTACCCCAACTGAAGCGGGTGCGATGGGGGTTGCCGGAGCCTTAGTTTTAGCTGCCTTAAATCGACGGCTAACGCTACGGACGCTGATTGCGGCGTTGGAAGCCACCGTCGAGCTAACGACGATGGTTATGGTGCTGCTGCTAGGGGCTACTATCTTTAGTCTGGTTTTTCGGGGTCTAGGGGGCGATCGCTTAGTTGAAGATATTTTGTTAAATCTGCCAGGAGGCGTGATTAGCTTTTTAATCTTCGTCAATACGCTGGTTTTTGTTTTAGGCTTCTTTTTAGACTATTTCGAAATCGTCTTTATCATTGTGCCGCTGATGGCACCTGTTGCCCTCAGCTATGGTTACGACCTGGTCTGGTTTGGGGTGATGCTAGGGGTAAATCTACAAACGTCTTTCCTAACCCCTCCGTTTGGCTTTTCGCTTTTTTACCTACGGGGAGTTTCCCCCCCAGAAATTAAAACCACAGATATTTACAAAGGTGTCGTTCCCTTTATTGCCATTCAGCTCTTTGCTCTGCTGCTAATCATTTGCTTTCCGCAGCTTGTCACCTGGGTTTTGAACTAGTCAAACTCTGCAAACAGCGCTGTCAGCACCACATTTGAAAACAAAAACCCCTCTGGATCACTAAGTCGAATATGGGATGGTAGCGCGGTCGAACTGCTGGCTTCGACCCACCCCTGCTTAATATAAGGCTGTAACCGTTTTTGTAGGCGGTAAACGGTTTCTGAGCCGAATTGCTGCCCCAACCCCGTTAGATCAATACCGTCGGCCAAACGCAGACCAACCATTAACTGATCTAGCAGTCGTTCAGATGCTGAGGTTGGCAGGCAATCAATTTTACCCTGGTTTTGCTGATAGTCCATTACCCACTGATAGTACTCGCGCAGCTTGCGTGGCCGAGCAAAGCGCTGAGCTTGCAAATAGCTGGTAGCCCCCATACCAAAGCCATAGTAGGGGCGATTTTGCCAATAGACCTGGTTGTGACGGCAACGGTAACCAGGTTTAGCGTAGTTAGAAATTTCGTAGTGTTCAAAGCCTGCTTGGGTTAGCGTTTGTTGAGCCAGACGATACATAGCTGCCGTATGATCCTCAGGCGGCAGGGGAGTTTCCCCTGGCTGGTACCATTTGGCAAAAGCCGTTCCCGGTTCAATCGTAAGGTCATAAATAGAAATATGCTGTGGTTGCAGCGCGATCGCCTGAGCCAACGCCCTCTGCCAGCGATCAAGCGTTTGGTAAGGCAGTCCTGAAATCAGGTCTAAGCTGTAGTTGTCAATATCAGCCTGATGCAACCATCCTACGGCTTGCTCAATATCGGCTACGGTATGCGTCCGTCCACACGCCTGCAAAATTTCGGGTTGAAAAGCCTGCACGCCCAAACTAACGCGATTGACGCCCGCGGCTTGATAGCCCTGAAGATGTGACAGGTCAAACGTGCCTGGATCCATCTCCATCGAGATTTCAGCCGTTGCCGTCAAACCGAACCGTTGCGCTAAGTGAGCTAGTAACGTTTGTAATTGGCCAACAGCTAAAAGCGAAGGGGTGCCGCCGCCGAAAAAGACAGTTTCTAGAGGCGCTCCTTTAGCAGGCGTGGCTGCAATTTCTTGGTGTAGCGCTTCAAGATACTGCTGCATCGTGCCTGAGGTTTCGCCTCGCAAGCGATCGCCCAAAACTGAAATTGGAAAATCACAGTAGTAACAGCGCCGACGACAAAAAGGGATATGGATATAGGCAGCGGTGGGCCGTTCTAGACCAGGGGGAGCGATCGCGGCTGACCCAGTGGAACTCGCAGAAACCATAGCAGTTGAATGGCTAGAAAATAATTTATTAGCTGTAGCGATCGCTGGTGAGAATCGGGGGGGCTAGGTACAAATGCGGCGATCGGAAGGGGCGCGACTATAATGAGGCTAGATAATTCTTCCAAAATTCTCTAGGCCAACTGACAAACCTGAAACTGAGAGATTTTAAGGTCGGCTGTATACTTTGGTTGACGCCCTTTAGTGGACACCGACCCACTCAACCTCAATCTAGAGACTAGATAGAGGCTAACTAGTAGAGAACTAGATTCTCAATATTGGGGCATCCGTCTGACCTATATATTTAAACTTAGCTCCATATATACCCCCTATGCTTGACGCCATTATTATCTTTTCATTCATCCTAGCAGGGGCGGGCATTGGCTTTTATGGCATTGATTTACTGCCCGAAAGCGTGCTGCAACAAGTCACCAGTTTAGAAGGGTTAGGCTCTGTAACCGCAGGTTTTGGCGCGTTGATTGGCTGCGGAATTGGCCTGGTTTTTCAGACCAGTTATCGACGCCTAGAGCGACAAGTGCGCGAAATGCCCCCCGATATATTGCTAAGTCGCGCTGTCGGTCTAGTTATTGGGTTGCTCATTGCCAACCTCATGCTGGCTCCTTTATTTCTGCTGCCCATTCCCAGTGAGTTTGGCTTTATCAAGCCTTTAACCGCTGTTCTAGGCAGTATTGTATTTGCGGTTTCTGGCATGAACTTAGCCGACACCCACGGTCGAACCCTGCTGCGCTTGATCAACCCCAGCAGCTTTGAATCCGTTTTGGTAGCCGAAGGTACGTTAAAACCCTCTTCCACCAAAATTCTAGATACTAGCTGCATTATCGATGGGCGGATTGAAAACATTCTGGAAACGGGCTTTTTAGAAGGGCAGCTTCTGATCCCCCAATTCGTCTTGCAAGAGCTACAGCAGGTGGCTGATGCCTCTAACGAACAAAAACGGGTACGAGGACGACGGGGACTCGATATTCTCAATCAAATTCGCGATACCCATCCCAACCGGGTTTTGATTAATCAAGCTGACTACGACGATGTGGCTACGGTAGACGCTAAACTCGTTCGGCTGGCGCAAGAACTCAACGCCACGCTGCTGACGAATGATTACAATCTGAACAAGGTAGCCAGTCTACAGCAAGTACCCGTTCTCAACATTAATGACCTAGCTCAAGCTATCCGTCCCAGCTATCTACCCGGCGATGACATTGAAATCAAGATTTTGAAAGAGGGCAAAGAACCCACTCAAGGCGTCGGCTACCTGAATGACGGCACAATGGTAGTGGTCGAAGAGGGCAAAGATTATATTGGGGATGAACTGGCTGTAGTTGTGACTGGAGCGTTACAAACCTCTGCCGGCAGAATGATTTTTGCCCGACCCAAAACTTCCGTCATGTCTTCTTGAACAGGAACCTCTATCGATCTCATCATGACGAAAAGCCCACTTAGACGTAAGGTGATCGAAAGATATCCTGAAGCAATACGAGGACTTAACGATGCCAGATAAAAACTATTCTTGGAAAGGTAGCTGGAATGCTGGCCAGGTGTTGCTAATTTTGGCCGTCATTGGGGGTGTTCTTTTAGTAGCTGCAGGCTTTAGCTAGTTGCGGCGTTAGCTATCGGCTCTAGTTAGCTTAGCTAAAAGCTAAGCCTGAATTTTCTGCACCTGTTGCTAAGTCGCCCGCAGGTGCAGAAAATCTGGTTTTATTATTCGTCTAGCTTGCTGCTTGGGCGGGTCTTTGGTCGGGCACCGAGTTACCTAATCTCGCTGCTTTCTCTGCTTGGGGATCAACAGCCGAAAACTCAATATGATTGAGCAACGTTGTTACAAAGGCAAACAGCAAAAAGGGTAGAGAAAGTACAAGAATCAAACCTACTGTGGCTAACGCATAAATGGGGCGACTAGCTCCCATCAGCGCTAAAGCCGCCGCCAAACTTACAAACAGCACAATTAGCCAGACAATAATTTGCCCATAAATATCTCCAAAGGTCAGCGTGCAAACGAATCGGTACTTTGATGCGTTGTCCATAAGAATTCCTGCGACAATTCTTTGTAGTTATATTTCAGGATAAAAGGCAGTTTCTTGAGTGAACCGTTTCTAAACATTTTTGCAATACTTGAGTGAATAGATTACGAAGTGTTAAGGAATAGACTGCTAAAATTTCCAGTCAGCGGGCTTGGCAATGGCTTATCGGTATTTGCTATTTAACAAACCTTATGGGGTCTTGACTCAATTTAGCGATCGTCAAGCCCAGCGCCAAACGTTGAAGGATTACATTAATATTCCTGATATTTATCCAGCCGGACGCCTCGATCGAGACAGCGAAGGGCTGCTGTTGTTGACAAATGATGGTCAGTTGCAACATCGGCTAACAAATCCTCGTTATGCCCATCCGCGTACTTATTGGGTGCAAGTCGAACGAATTCCAGATGCTGCTGCCCTTGAGCAGCTCCAGCAAGGAGTTGTCATTCAGCAGCGTCAGACGCAGCCAGCCCAAGTTAAACCGCTGGTGTTGCCGCCTAGCTTGCCACCCCGTGATCCACCCATCCGTTTTCGCAAAACGGTTCCTACAGCCTGGCTAGAAATCACCCTAAGAGAAGGCCGTAATCGCCAGATTAGAAGAATGACTGCATCGGTGGGGTATCCGACCCTGAGGCTAGTACGCGTAGCGATCGCTCACCTGCGTTTAACACAACTTGCTCCTGGTGAGTGGCGCGACCTCACTCATAGCGAACTGACTCAGCTCAAGCAAATTCTTGATCTATAGACTTTTCTGCAAAAACGTTTGTTTACCTCTAAGGCTTGTTAAAAATCTCTCAAAATGTCCTGAGCTATTCACCGGACATAGGTTAGGGTTAATAGAAAGATGTGCTTACGGCTTTACAGTTAGAGCATAGTGTGAAAGCCCTTTATAATAAGAGCTTTCCTCGTCGCCTTAGATTCTTTGGCGACGATTGCGCATAGGAGTAAGTAGCTACCTCGTCCCGTTATTTAAAGACAAACTGCCAAAAGCTACCAAAAAGCATCCTGTCCGCTCTCCAATGGCCTCATCGGTTGTTCTGAGCCACGTTGAAGTGAATATTGAGGTTTACAGAACCTCCTGACTATGCTCACCTGTTCCTACTGCCAGTTTGAGAATCCCAACAGCAACAAATTTTGCCAAAATTGCGGCAGTCCTCTGAAGCTGTTGCTAGCTGTTGTCACCTTTTCGGGTGAGCAAACGTGGGAAAGTTCTGACGAAGCACTGATTGAAACCTCTAGCGGGCAAGCGGCAGTCGATGCAGTTCCTATGGAGATTTCAAAAGAAGCTGGCACTCTAGGCAGGGTTGAAGCCGAGGAATCCGAAAACGCTCTTTTTACTGCAGCAGCGGAGCCAACAGCGTTGTTTCCCTCTACTTCTACTGAGAGGGCTGCCGCTACAGTGTCCGCCGAAGTGAACGCTACAGCAGACCTGCCTGAAATTAGGGCTGAAAGTCCTTTAACCTTGGCTCCAACGCCACCTGCCCTTGCCCTGCCCTTGCCAGAAGAACTGTCAAAACCCTATTTAGACCAAGACCAGCGCTACCAGCTTAAACAGCCGCTTTCACCGACCCCTTTCAGCCACCTCGAATTCGAAGCTGATGTGATCGACTGTCAGCCCGCCGCGCCCTCTCCGCTGGCGGAACTTGCTGAGCAACTGCTGAGAGCAACCGAACAGGCTGATAACGAAGCGAAAGAGCCAAGTCACTCGCTAACGGAGACTTTGCCGGATGCCGCTCAACCTTACTTGCTATTGCAAAGTAACTTTTTTCCGGCTGTGCCAGAGCTGCACTGTGCTTGGCAAACTGACAGCTATACGGTTCTAATCCTAGAGCAGCGTAGTCAATTCGCCAAACTGTCTGAATACTGGCAACTAGAGGCGGTTGAAGCACTGCAACAAATTCATTGGTGCTATGAGATGTCAGAGCTTTGGCAAGCTCTAGCACCTTATCAAGGACAGCCAAGCCTGCTTAACCTAGAAAATCTGCGAGTAGACGAAGATCAAATTTTGTGTTTGCAGCGGCTTTACTTTCAATCAGCCGATATGCAGTACACGCTAAGAGATCTAGGCTTGCTGTGGCAAATCATGTTGCAACAAGCTCCTAATGCTCTAAGCGATCTCATAACCCTGGCCAGTGATCTAGGCGCTGGCAACCTGGAAACTATAGAGACTCTGCAGGCTCGTTTAGTTGCTATTGCCGATCGGCTCTTGCAACCTGAGGGGACTCCCCAACTTAGCCCTGCGCCGCAGCAAGAAGAGGCGCTGCCAACGGCGGCTCAACCCCAAGCCAATGCAGAAGAACTTGCTAACATGGAGGCGGCAATTGCCGAAGCTTCACAGCTTCTGCTAGATACAGACACCGAAGACTTGCTAGAAAGAATTGACGAAGACAACTTAACAAATGACTCGCCCACAATGGTTTTGCCAATGATGTTGGTTGAACTGAGTGAGGCTGGACAAACCCATGTCGGCCAACAGCGGGAACATAATGAAGACACGTTTTGCATTCAGTCAGAAATTTGCCGACTAGAAACTCCAAAAGATCGGCGATTACAAGCCAAAGGACTTTACATTTTGTGCGACGGCATGGGCGGCCATGAAAGTGGTGAGGTAGCCAGTGCCCTAGCGGTTGAAAGCTTGCAGGCTTATTTTTCGGAGCACTGGCAGTCTTCCTTACCCAGTGAGGAAGAAATTAAGCAGGCAATTGCTCAAGCGAATGATGTCATTTACAACACTAATCAGGCTGATGAGCGTTCTGGAAACAGTCGAATGGGAACAACCCTGGTGATGCTTTTGCTCCAGGAAACCCATGCAGTTATTGCTCATGTTGGCGATAGCCGCCTTTACTGCTATAGCCGCCGCTTAGGCTTACAGCAGGTAACCTGCGACCACGAAGTTGGTCAGCGAGAAATTCAGCGCGGTGTAGAACCTGCGATCGCCTATGCTCGTCCTGATGCTTACCAGCTTACTCAAGCTCTTGGCCCGCGCGATAGTAGCAATATCAGACCCAGTATTAGCTTTTTAGAGTTTAGTGAAGATACGGTACTGCTGCTGTGTTCCGATGGCTTGAGCGATAACGATCTGCTTGATACGCACGTTTCATCTCATATTGAGCCGTTGTTGAGTAACCGTACTGATTTAGAAGCTGGCCTTGAACAGTTGATTAACTTAGCTAATGAGCAAAATGGCCATGACAACATTACGGCGATCGCCATTAGCATTAAGGTTAAACCCAATCTAGATAAACTCAAAAAGGCATCCTGACCTGAGATGCCTTTTTGAAAAAATATTTGGTCGTGTAACCCTTACCTAAAAGCGAACTTACACAAGCGGCAAGTGCCGAACCGCTTTGCCGCAACCTCTACCCCTTTCTAAAGCTGACATCAATTTTTGCTAAACCAAGGTGTTGGTTCAGGCATTAGGTACTATTGCTTTTAAGGCTGGGCAGCTAATGCCTGATTCATGCTGCTCAATACCCAAACAGACTGATCAGGTGTCTTCTTCTTCCCACGATTCGACTGCTAGCAAATCGCCAATTGGATCTTGCATTGAGAACTCAAACTCTTCTAGTTCTTGCTTCCAATGAGACCAATCATCGCCAAACAAAAAGGCGATTTTCCATAGACTGTCGGACGGTTGGATGACGCCGGAGTCCACGAGAGATTTTACTTTTCTCTGAAATTTCACCATTGGGTGAACAACCGCTGGGTTGGTTGTGTTAATCATAATTGAATTTTTCAAAGACTGTCCTTAGGAAAGTAGGCAGCTCTCAGATAGAACGAGTTGAAGCTTTATCTATTGATTTCAAGCGCTGCCAGGTGCATCATAGCACAAAGTGATTTAAAATCACCCTTCAGCTATTCTAGCGCTATCTTCTCGATTAACTCACGTTAAAGCCTTTTTTTCGTCAACTTGTTAGCAGATCTAATCAGATTGAGGTTTAGAATTAGTTTAAGTTATTTTTGGCGGCGCGATCGCCCCTTTTGGCTAACCAAAAACTTTCAAAAGCCCAGCAAAACGAGGAGGCAGAATGAGCCAACTGCAGCATTTCAAGCATTTAAAAAGTCTGAACCAAAGGTTTTTGGGCTTACTGCTCAGCATAGCCTTGCTGCTGCCGATGTCTCCGGCTTGGGCGGTAGCGAGCATCTCACCAGAACCTGCCACGCTGGCGGTGCCTGCTGTTTCGGAGCTTGGTTTAACAGCAAATGATATTTCTTCTGAGAAAGTCAGCCAGTTTGTGCAGGCTTATCTGCAAGTTGTAGAGCTAATCGATCAGCGAGAAAACGAGTTGCAAAGCGCCGAAACTGAGTCTGAGACATTGCAACTTCAGCAAGAAATTCAGACAGAAGCCTTTTCTCTGATTACTCAAGCGGGTCTAACTCAGCCAGAATACTGGCAATTGTTGGGATTGGCCAACAGCGACATGGAATTTAGAGAACGCATTTTAGCCCAGTTAGAAGAAGCAACCAGCTCATAAAATTTAGAGCAATAGCCAGATTTTCCCTATCTCTGGCACTCTAGAAGCAGGACGAGAGTTTTTTAGCCTGTTTTATTCGGAGCATTAACAGCAATATGGGATCGCCCAGCCTGAGTGGGACGGCTCAGCCAATTACTGAAAAACTTGATCTAACAACCCGCTTAGCCTACGGTACAGGCGAAATTGCAGGCGCTATTCCTTCTAGCACAACGGCTTTGTTTCTGATTTTTTTTCTGACTAACGTGGCAGGGCTTAGCCCGATGTTAGCTGGCAGTGCGATGTTTTTAGGCAAAGTTTGGGATGCACTGAGCGATCCGGTGATTGGGTGGCTCAGCGACCATACCCAATCGCCTTTGGGTCGTCGCTATCCTTGGATGCTAGGCGGAGCAATCCCCCTGGCGATCGCTTGTATTTTGTGTTGGCAAGTTCCTCCGATTAATAGCCAGTGGGGGCTGTTTGCTTACTATGTTGCGGCCTCTGTTTTGGCCTACTCCGCCTTCACTTGTGTCATGCTGCCTTTCTCAGCCCTAGCGGCTGAACTGACACAGGGCTACGACGAACGCATCACGTTGATTAGCTTCAAGTCAGCCTTTAGCATTGGCGGCAGCATTTTTGCCCTGGCCATGGCGCAAATCTTGTTTACCCAGGTAGCTGATCCCGAACAGCAATATCAATTACTAGGTTTGGGTAGCGCTGTTTTAGTCATCTTGGCCGTTTTAGGCTGTGTAGCCGGAACCTATAAGCGCTACCGCTTGGTGCAGAAGCATCGTCCCCAAATGGCCACCGCAACGACCATTCGGCTATGGCAGCAGGTTCGCATTGCAGCCAGTAATCGCCCTTTTTTGTGGGTAGCGGGGCTTTATCTGTTTTCTTGGACAGGGGTGCAGATATCGGTCGTGGTGCTGCTTTATTTCGTTGTGGACTGGATGGGGTTATCAAAGTCTCACTTTGTCTGGATGGCTTTGGTCGTACAGGCAACGGCTGTAGTTACCACCTTTTTGTGGAACTGGATCGGTCGCCATAGCGAGAAGCGTACGGTTTATTTTTTAGGCGCTCCTTTCATTTTGATCTCGCAGCTAGGGCTGTTTTCAATTCAACCCGGTCAAACAAGCTGGATGTATGGATTAGCCGTTTTAGCAGGCATCGGCACAGCAACCGTTTATCTGGTGCCGTGGTCAATGTTGCCCGACGTGGTCGATTTTGACGAACTCAATACTGGGCAACGGCGTGAAGGACTTTTTTATAGTTCAGTCGTTTTTATTCAAAAAATGGGGATAGCAGTCGCTATTTTTGTCACCAGTCAGGTTCTAGACTGGGCGGGGTATATAGCGACCTCTGCAAATGAGCCTGCGGTT
The DNA here is from genome assembly GCF_052168255.1 of Almyronema sp. Classification (NCBI taxonomy): domain Bacteria; kingdom Bacillati; phylum Cyanobacteriota; class Cyanophyceae; order Nodosilineales; family Nodosilineaceae; genus Almyronema; species Almyronema sp. The sequence goes on from NZ_JBQLZL010000042.1 coordinate 175,252, forward strand.
ATTCAGCCTGACTTAGCCTTGTGGACAATTCGCGTGATTGTTGGGCCAATTCCAGCGATCGCGATTGTGATCGGCCTTGTCTTTGCCTACTACTATCCAATTACGCGCGAGGTTCATACCTCTATTTTGCTGAAGCTGAGAGATCAACAATCGCTGCTATAGACAGTACGAGCCTACAGGGCTGGGTTAATTACGATGGTTGTTAGCATAGTTGATTCGCGCACCTGCCCATTGCAGCTTATTGCGCAACGTCTGATAGTAGGAATGGTTTTCGCGCAAAATAATGAATTGAGCCGTACATTCAGCCGTGCGAATATCTACCCGATGCCCTGGCCAAATTGCCGTCGCCATAACGCCATCGACCCACAGCTTAGTATTCAATTCGGTATCTGCCAGCGGCCAAACGCTAACAACACAACCGGGCGGAATTACAATTGGGCGGCTAGATAAACTGAGGGGACAAATCGGCGTCACAATAATGGCAGGTAATCCAGGGTGGACGATGGGGCCATTGGCTGCCACCGTATAGCCCGTCGAGCCTGTAGGCGTACTAACCAGCAGACCATCACCCTGATATTGATCAACCACCTCGCCATCAATTTCCATTTCCAGAATAGAAGTGATCATGCGATCGGGCGAGGCGGGTTTAATACACATTTCGTTGAGAGACACATAGCGATCGCTGACGGGATCTAGATTCGTTCGGTTGCCAGCAAAAACTTGTGCTTGCAACATCATGCGCCGCTCAACGGCAAAGCGATCGCTGGCCAAACGCTGCCAGATTTCAGAGAAGTCATCAAAAACATCTGAAGACTCAGTCAGAAATCCCAAATGTCCGCCAATATTCAACGCCAGGATCGGAATGCCATCTGCGGCTAAGTGCCGTGCCGCAGCCAAAGCCGTACCATCTCCTCCCAGAACTACCGCTAAATCAATGGGCTGAGTCACCGAAGCGAGAAAGACCGGATAGGGGTTATCTTTAGGGCCGCTAGGCCCCATCAACACCTTACAATCTTGAGACTCTAGCTGTCTGGCACACTTTGCGGCCCAGCTTTGACTGAGACGGTTACCCGCTTTGTGAACAATAATGACCTGCTTTAGCTGCACGATTCACTCAGCTTCCACTAAACATGTCGAAAGACGCTACTGGTTTAAGTAACGTCTTTACCATAATTCATTTGCTTGCCATTCTGATGAAGTCAGCTAACGCTGAAGCATATGATTTAGCTAACCTACCACTTCAGCAGGTTGAACTGCTCCATATCCACCGTGTCTCGGTTGCGATAAATAGACAAAACGATTGCCAGCCCCACCGCTGCTTCGGCTGCCGCAATTGTGATGACAAACACAGCAAAGACCTGCCCAGTTACGCCCTGAGGATCTAGAAAGTTGGAAAAAGCCATCAGATTCAAATTCACAGCATTGAGCATTAGCTCAATAGACATCAAAACGCGAATCACGTTACGGCTGGTTACCAAACCATAAATACCTACACAAAACAGAGCAGCAGCTAAGAGCAAATAGTATTGAAGCGTCATAATGGATTCCTAAAAACGAGCGTTTTGACAACGGCTGAGCCTAGGTTTAATTAACTTTCTTCTGATTGGATAGAACCTGCCGAGGCTAACTCTCGCGGACGTTCTGGCAGCTTAAAGACTTCTGCAGTTGCTTCGGGTAACTCATCAGGCAGGTACTCTCGACGAGCCAGAATAATAGCACCCACCAGCGCCATTAAAAGCAGCACTGAAGCTAGCTCAAAAGGAAGCAAGAAATCACTAAAGAAATGTTCGCCAATGAGTACGACCGAGCGATCGCCTGCTGCCGCTTCTGGCGAAATTTCCCAAGGCGTCGCCACAACCATTGAACTTAGCAAAGCAAACAAGCCAGTACAAACACCAGCCGTAGTTAGTTTGCCAAGCCAAGCATTCGGCATTGACTTAAACGCCTCTTGCTTGTTGACCAGCATGATTCCAAACAGAATCAAAACGTTGACAGCTCCCACGTAGATCAAAATTTGGGCAGCAGCCACAAAACCCGCATTCAGCAAAACATAAAGCCCTGAAATGCTGATGAATACCATTCCCAGCAAAAAAGCTGAGTAGACAATATTTTCTAACAGTACAACGCCCAACGCTGCTGCTAGCATCATTGCCGCTAGCAACATAAACGAGACGAACTGTACGCCTTCTGCTAAGTTCACAACCGTTGACTCCTTACAGACAACTGAGAAAGCTTGGGTTTCTCAACAGTTAAACACCACACACTTATTTTTTGGCGTCTGCTGACATTTCTTTTTCGCCTGATGCTGGCTCCATCTCATCTAAAATTTCTTGCGGTAGCTTACCAGCCCGACGCGAACTACCCGATAAATTATGAGGATTCATTACCCCTTTAGGCAAATAAGCCAGCTCCCGTAGCGGTGTCACCATTGGATCTTCAGTGACTTTGTAGGGCAATCGACCCAGAGCAACGCTGTCATAGTTAAGCTCGTGGCGATCGTAAGCAGCTAACTCATACTCTTCAGTCATCGAAAGACAGTTGGTTGGGCAATACTCGACACAGTTGCCGCAAAAGATACAAACCCCGAAGTCGATACTATAGTGGTTAAGTTTCTTTTTCTTAGAAGCCTTATCAAACTCCCAATCCACCACTGGTAGATTGATGGGGCAAACCCGCACACAAACTTCACAAGCGATACACTTGTCAAACTCAAAGTGAATTCGCCCGCGAAAGCGCTCTGACGGGATCAATTTTTCGTAAGGATACTGTACGGTTATCGGGCGACGTCGCAAGTGATCAAAGGTCACGGACAAGCCTTGACCAATATACTTTGCTGCTTGGGCAGTTCCCTTAGCATAGTCACCAACTTGCTTGAGAAAATTCAGCATGAGAGAGTCCCTCTAAATTGGGATCACAGAATGTACAAAGACTTTAGCTAGAGTCATATAGCTTTATTTAAAAGCTACAGACTATATAGCCTGGTCAAATTATCGCTAGCCGCCAAAGGCAACTGGAAAAGCCAATTTGAGAGCGGCTGTCAGCAGCAAGTTAACCAAAGATACTGGAAGTAAAAATTTCCATCCCAGATCAAGCAGCTGGTCAATCCGGACGCGAGGCACAGTCCAGCGCAGCAAAATAGCTAGAAAAACCAGCAGATAAGCCTTCAGCAGGGTCATCATCACGCCTAAGGAAGCCGTAATCACCTGTAGCCAGGGCGTATTTTCACTAATGCCTGTCCAGCTAGAAATTAGCTCAATAGGAATTAAAAAGTCCCAGCCGCCTAGATAGAGTACCGCTACCAGCAAAGCTGAAAGCACCAAGTTGACGTACGACCCGACAAAGAAAAGGCCAAACTTCATACCAGAGTATTCAGTTTGATAGCCTGCAACCAATTCTTCTTCTGCTTCCGGCAGGTCAAAGGGTAGACGCTCTGCTTCTGCTAAAGCTGCAATCCAAAAAATCAAAAACCCTACGGGCTGACGCCAGACGTTCCAGCCCAAAACACCGTAGCCAGACTGCTGTTGCACAATGTCGATTGTGCTGAGGCTGTTTGACATCAAAACGACAGCTAAGACCGCCAACGCTAGCGGAATTTCATAGCTAATGGATTGAGCAGCCGCTCGTAATCCGCCTAACAACGAATATTTGTTGTTAGAAGAATAACCTGACATCAAAAGACCAATTGGCGTGATGCTAGAAAGAGAAATCCACAGAAAAATACCAATTCCGAGGTTAGTGATTACTAGATTTTGACCAAAGGGAACGATCAAAAACGACAAAAACACCGGAATAACAACGATCGCTGGGCCTAACGTAAAGAGCAGAGGATCGGATTTCGCTGGGGTAATATCTTCCTTAATAATTAGCTTGAGGCCGTCAGCCACTGCCTGGAGGGTTCCCAGAGGGCCTGCATATTCTGGCCCAATGCGCTGTTGAGCCGCTGCCGAAATTTTGCGCTCTAGCCATACCGTCACGAAGATACTGACGGTCGCCGAAACCAAAATCAAAAACATAGGTAACGGCAGCCACAAGGCTTTTGCAGCTCCTGATGACAGCCCTAAGTCAATTAGGGCTTTGACAAAGGTGCCTTGTAGGTCGATTCCTTGCTCCATGTCTACCAAGGTTAAATTTATGAAGTTTCTTTTACGCTGTCTACCGCCTAGTATATCCCCCGACTGCTGCTTCCAAGGCTGTCATAAGTAAGAAGATTGAGTTTCAGCTATAGAGGTAGGTCAATCACTGGAGCGATCGCACGAATTGCTTACCAAATTCATCGAAAAAACGACTGTCATACCTGGCACCAGCCGTCACAATTCCCTAGCTCAAGCAGCAAAAGGGCTTCAATAGGCGATCGCAAAGCTGTCAAATTTTTGCGTAGCTGTCTGCTTGGTGGCTTCTACGTGGGTAACGTCAGCCGCAGGAGGCCCTTGTTTCGCCCAACTCAGCAGCGCTTGTAAGGCGCTAGCCTCGCCTTCGGCCACAATTTCTACAGTTCCGGCAGGTAAATTTTTTACATAGCCTGTCAGTCCTAGTTGCAAGGCTCGCTGACGCGTGTGATAGCGAAAGCCTACGCCTTGAACAACTCCATGAACAATCAGTTCCATACGTTGCATATCAGTTACCTCTAAAGCGTCAGCCCAAAGATCAAGAAGCTAGCCGACCGGCAAAGGTGCCGCTAGGTAAACCGGACACCGTCGTTTTGATACAAAATAAATCCCCTGAGGTGACGCTGGCTTGAATTTCAGCTTCGCTCAGCCCAACCGAGGCTGTCGTTACATATAGCGTTTTTAAGTCGGCTCCGCCAAACGTGCAAGCAGTAGGCCGCTGTACAGGTAGCCTGACGCGCGCCAGTTCTTTGCCTTGGGGGCTAAAGCGAATCACACACCAGCCGTCCCACATGGCCGACCAAAGACAGCCTTGGGCATCAACCGTTAAGCCATCCGGTTTGAATGGCGTGGACTTGAGATCGATAAGCACCCGTCGTTGCGCGATCGCCCCGCTGCCTAGGTCAAATTTATAGGCGTAGATCACCTGAGCGCCTGAATCCGTCAGGTAGAAAGTTTGATTGTCAGGACTCCAGCCCATACCGTTAGAGATGGTTAGCCCTGTCTCCATGCAATAAAGAGAACCGTCGGGATCATAGCGGTATAAGCAGCCCTCAGGCCCTTGAGTAGACATCGAACCAAACCAAAAGCGACCCGCAAAGTCACATTTGCCATCGTTAAAGCGATTGTGGGGCTTGTCAGCTTCCAGCAAAAGCAGAGTGGTTTGTTGACCAGTCTCTAGGTGGTAAACCGCCAACTCATGGCGGAGCGCAAGCAGTAGTCGCCGATTAGAGGCGATTGCTAAGCAACCGACCACATCGCCAACGTCAAAATAGCGAGTTTGGCCAGTCGCGGGATAAAATTCGTGCACCCGGTGATTATAAATATCTACCCAGTAAAGACATTGACGAGCCAGATCCCAGGCTGGACTTTCTGCTAAACGGGATCGCAGCGTTAAAACATTTTCAACTGGATAGCTTGAGGAATGAGTCGTCACTGTTTTTATTTTTTGAAAAAGCTACAAATTAAAAAACCTGGGCCATTCGCTTGAAACGGTACTGCTTCGCCAGTTGAGCGTATCTGCACTTGCCGCCGACAGTCATAAACAGCAGCGGCCAGCTTGACCCCATCCACACTAATTTCAGCCCGGTATTGCCAATAGTACTTGGCGCTGCGCTTAAGACTTAGAATACAGATTTGCTGCCCTGCCACGTTCTGGCAATGAGAAAAGGCTTGGGCTGGCGTTGCCATCAGCAGCCCAAGCACCAAACTCAGTAAGGTACCCAGTAAGGCGATCGCTTTTCCGAACGTCAATTGACTCTTTAGCGCCATCAAACCTGATTACCGACTCAAAACTACCAGCGTTATCGGATTTAGAGGCAGCCAACGGGTTAAATCTGCCACTGCTGCCGAACGGGAAAGCTGTACCTGTAATAGCCAATGCCGCCAATCGGGCAAACACTGCTGCCGCCACGTCAACACCGTACTGAGGTGTTCTAACGTAGCCAGCGCTAGTACAATCCTGCCACCGGGTTGTAGCCGTTCGCTACTCACTTGCAAAATCTCAGCTAAATGCCCCCCGCTGCCGCCAATAAAAACCCGATCGGGAGCAGGCAGTGAAGCCAATGCCGCTGGCGCAACTTGCTGCACCAGCTTAACCGTCTCGACCCCCAACCGCTGACAGTTTTGCTGAATCAGCGTTGCCCCAACCGCAGTTTTTTCAATTGCATATACTGTGGCGCTGGGCTGTAACCGAGCGATCTCAATGCTGACCGATCCGGTTCCTGCTCCGATGTCCCACACGACCTGATGGGGCTTGAGCGCTAATTCGCCCAAAACCAGCAGACGCACCTCGCGTTTGGTGATTAAACCAGGGCGATCGCTAAAACTTAAAAAGAGTTCATCAGCCAGACCAAAGCTCGGCAGGGTAGACAAGTCTAGCTGCTCTGATTCAGGCTGACGAATCAAGACAACAACGTTCAAAGGATCAAACGTTTGAGTTGGCACAGCCCCCGGGGGATAACAGTGAACTCGCTCGGTTTTAGCCCCTAAATTTTCACAGACCCAGAGTTGATAAGGTGCTGACAAAGACAGTAACCCTGCAGCGATCGCCTGAGGTGGGTATCGTTCATCGGTAAGAATGGCAATTTTTTCAGATCCTTGCTTGAGCGCTGGCAGCAAATTGTCGAGCGATCGCCCATGCAAGCTAACGATCTGAGCATCTTGCCAGGGAAGCTTTAGACGACTAAACGCTAGCTGAATCGAGCTGAGGTGCGGATGAAAAACCAGTTCCTCGGCGGCAAAATGTTGTAACAACAGTCGGCCTAACCCAAAAAATAGGGGATCGCCTGAGGTCAAAATGACAATCCGTTGCTGAGGCTGCTGCGCCCGCTGCGCCTGTAACGTTTCTATCGCCGTCGATAACGGACTCAGGGCTAACCGCTGGGCAGTCTCTTGAGGGAAATAAGACAAATGACGATCGCTGCCTACCAGCAAATCTGCCTGCGCAATCAGCGACTGTATCGCCGGAGAAAGTTCGGCCTTTCCCCCCGCTCCCACGCCTACCACCTGAATGGGCGGGTAGCTCATAGTGACTCCCAAGCCAGCACCAGCAGCGCATTTACAATCGCAGCCGCCACGCTAGAGCCACCTTTGCGCCCAGCAACCACAATTTGAGGAATCTCTAGGCGAGCCAACTGCGCCTTTGCCGCTTCTACGCCGACAAAACCAACAGGTACCCCAATCACCAAAGCCGGACGCACCTGACCCCCGGCGATCGCTGCGCACAACGCCGCTAAGGCTGTAGGGGCATTACCCACGACATAAACTGCCTCCGGATACTGACGACAGCACTCAATCAGACCCGTTTCGGTGCGCGTTTTACCCGGTAAAGCCACTTTCGCCTGATCCACCGCCACCACGATAGGATTGTCAAAGGTGCGGGCGACCAGTGTCTGCACGCCCTGCCTGACCATATTCACATCCACGACCAAGGGTATGCCAGTAACCAGGGTATTTTTTGCGACTGCGATCGCCGTTGCACTAAAGCGTATGGCCTGCTTAAAGTCAAAATCGGCTGTACTGTGAATAACGCGACGCACTACGGCATATTCGTCTGGAGTAAACCCATGAATGCCAATTTCACGGTCAATAATGGCAAAACTTTGCTGCAAAATCGGATGCTGAACCAGAGAAGCCATTGCCACAAAAAATTATTTGCTTTCTCATTGTGACGTGAGCTATGCCAGTTTTTTTATTTTGGGGCGATGATGACTTTCGGCTGAGCCAAGCGATTAAAACTTTATGCGATCGCAGTCTAGATCCGCAATGGCACAGCTTCAACTACGACAAACTCAGCGCCGAGCAAACCGAAAGCCTAATCCAGGGTCTCAATCAAGCCGTAACCCCGCCTTTTGGTAGTGGCAAACGGGTGGTTTGGTTGCAAAACGCCGCTATTTTTCAACGCTGTAGTGAAGCCCTCCTGCAAGAACTCAGCCGCACCCTACCCGCTGTGCCAGAGGCCAGTATTTTGCTCTTTACCAGCGCTCAAAAGCCTGATGGACGGCTTAAATCAACCAAGTTATTGCAAAAACACGGCAAAATTCAAGAATTTTCTGCCATTCCCCCCTGGAAAACTGAGCTGCTCCAGCAACAGGTTCTCCAGACGGCGGAACAGGCAGGGCTAACCCTGACGCCAGAGGCCGTTGAGCTGTTGGCTGAATCAGTCGGCAACAACACGCGTCAGCTAGTAAACGAAATTGAAAAACTCAAAATTTATCAAGGCGACAGCCAACTCCCCTTAGCCGCTGAGGTTGTGGCCCATTTGGTTGTCGTCAACACCCAGAGCAGTCTACAGCTAGCCACAGCCCTACGACAGGGCGACACGGCTCAGGCGCTCAAGTTAGTCACCGATTTGATTGAGCGAAACGAACCAAGCTTGAGAATTGTCTCTACCCTGGTCGGTCAATTTCGTACCTGGCTTTGGGTGAAGGTGATGATGCAGGCGGGCGAACGAGATGAAAAAGCGATCGCTCAAGCGGCTGAAGTAAGCAATCCCAAACGAGTTTATTTTCTGCAAAAAGAAGTCCGTTCCCTGGCGTTAGACAGTTTGCAGCAAACGCTGCATAAACTTTTAGAATTAGAGGCCAGCCTCAAGCAAGGTAAAGCCGAAATTCCCACGCTGCAAACAAAAATTATCGAAATTTCTCAACTTCTTCAGTAAACTATAAAGCCAGCCATCCTTCGGAACTTCATTTCAGTAGAATGGTCTGAAGCGACTATGTACTTTTTAAGATAGTTTTGGTCGTTAACCAGAATGCAAAATGTCAATTCAAGCTTCTAATATCTACTCATTTTCTTTTAGCCAACAGATTCTTCGTTCAGTTTCGGCATTTAGCAGCCTTTTAGTCACCCTCAGCGGCCTTGCTGGCGTTCAGGTTAACTGGCGGCAGACTTCTTCACCGCTTCCGGGGCTTCACATCACCAGCCGTGTGGCTCAAGCGCAACCGCGCTCAGAAACAATTACCGCTGAAGAAATTACGGGCTACGCCCGATCCGTTCTCCAAATGGACGCGCCGCGTACCGAAGCTTACACTCGGGTCAAAAATCTGCTCATGGCAGAAAATTTGAGTGCGAGTGAGCTAGACATGAGCTGCCCCAATGCCAACAGCCTGTCAAATTTGCCGCGTCGTATCCGCAGCCAGGTGCGAGAAATTATCGTTCGCTATTGTACTCAAGCTGCCGAAATTGTCGTCAGCAATGGTTTAAGCGTTAGTCGTTTTAACGAAATTACAGCAGCGCATCAGCAAACCCCCGCTCTTCAAGAACAAATTCGTCAAGCAATGATTGACTTACAGCAGTAATGCAATTTATCGACCAGGCAGAGGTAGACGTAATCGCAGGCAACGGTGGAGATGGCTTAGTCGCCTTTCGACGAGAGAAGTACGTGCCAGCAGGTGGCCCAGCAGGTGGCAATGGTGGCCCAGGTGGATCGGTCTATTTAGTGGCTGTTAACCACCTGCAAACGCTTTTAGACTTTAAGTATGCCCATAGCTTTAAAGCAGAAAATGGCGAACGAGGTGGCCCCAAAAACAAAACCGGAGCAGCCGGGCGCGATCGCCAGATTGAGGTGCCCTGTGGCACGGTTGTCTATGATGCTGCCACAGGCGAACTACTAGGAGATTTAGTACAGCCCGGACAGAGCCTTTGTGTGGCTCAAGGGGGCAAAGGCGGTTTGGGTAATCGTCACTTTTTGAGCAATCGCAACCGTGCTCCTGAGCGAGCTTTACCAGGGCTACCCGGTGAAGAACGACGCATCCGATTAGAACTCAAGCTGATCGCTGAAGTCGGCATTATTGGGTTACCGAATGCTGGTAAATCAACCCTGATTGCGGCTTTATCTTCAGCTCGACCTAAAATTGCCGATTATCCTTTTACCACCTTGGTTCCCAACCTCGGCGTGGTTCGCAAAGCAACGGGTGACGGCACCGTATTTGCGGATATTCCTGGGCTAATTGCGGGTGCCCATACAGGTTTAGGCTTGGGTCATGAATTTTTGCGTCATGTCGAACGCACGCGTTTGCTGCTGCATTTAGTTGACGCAACGGCTGAAGACCCTGTCCAAAACTATCTCACTATTCAAACCGAACTCAGCGCCTATAGCGAAACCCTAGGCGATCGCCCACAAATTCTAGCCCTCAATAAAGTCGAGGCGCTTTCTCCTGAGGTGGTAAAGGCGATCGCAGCCGACCTTGAAGCGACTGCCCAAACCAGCGTTTTTTGTATTTCAGCCGTCGCCGGTACGGGCTTAGACGCGCTAATGCAAGCAGTTTGGCAAGTCTTAGATCAGCCTCCGCCAGAACCAGCTACTCCAGAATCTTCTTTTTTGTCTACAACTGAATTTGTTTAGCCATGACAAAAAGTTGACCAACAAAAAGGTAAAACCGTAGCTATCGTTCTTACCTGCACAGGCAATAAACCAACGGGAAAAACAGCACGTCCGCTGGGCAATGTTGCTTAAGCACCGCGACTGAGATAAAGGCGAGAAGTTCGCAGCGTTTCAGCATAGAGGGCTTCTAGCTGGCTAATATTGCCTCCTAAGGTATAACGCTCTAGCACCCGCTGTCGGGCTTTTCGTCCCAACAGCGTCGTCATTTCTGGATGGTCTTGAAAGACCGGGAGCAAAGCCTGTAGCTGGGTTGACACCCGCTGAGTATCTAAAATAACCCCAGCTCCATTTTCTAATACCTCGCCGTCAGCCCCCGCATCAGTGGCAATACAGGCCGCTTCGCAAGCCATTCCTTCAAGAAGCGAAAGCGAAAGCCCTTCAACTAGCGAAGGCAAAATAAACACGTCAGCTCCGCGCAAAATTTCGATTCGGCGCTGCTCATCAGCCACAAACCCCAGCCAAATCACATTTTCTTCAGAGCCATAAAAAGCTCGCAGCGAGGAGGTTAAAGGCCCACTGCCCACAATTACCAGCTTACTGCTAGGTGCTAATTTAGCCTGCTTCCAGCCTCGCAGCAAAGACTCAACGTTTTTCTCAATTGAAAGCCGTCCCTGATAGACAAACAGCCGCTCTGCCCCAAATTCTTGTTTGACGGGAGAAAACCCAGGCGCATATTTGTCAATGTCAACCCCGTTGGGAATAACGCTTACCCGTGAAGCGGGAACCCCCAGCTTTACCAGCAGATCTCGCTGAATCTGAGAAAAAATAATCACGCGATCGTAATGGGCTAGGCAAGGAGCATAAATTTGATAAGTTAAGTGCTGGGTACCAGAAGTCAGGTTCCGTCGCCGCCGATCAAAAGCCGGGTGAAAAGTCGCTACCAGGGGAATCCCCAACTCTTGACAAATTTCAGGCAAACGAAAGTCAAGCGGCGACAAGGTCAACGAGGCGTGAACAATATCTGGCTTCAGTCGCTTGAGCGCCTGCATCAGCAACTTGCCTGAGCGAAAAGACGGAATCGTGAGAATCTGAGACTTAAAAATAAAAGGCAGCGAAACTTCCTGGCAATCAGGGCGATCGCTTGGCGTTTCCTCTTCAGGCTGAGCAAAATGAAGGAAAGTTACCCGATGCCCGCGGTCTAGTAAAGCATTCGTAATCTCCCGACCATAGGTAACATTGCCGCAAAAAGGAGATTTTTTACCAAGCCAAGCGATGTGCATTCAATTAAAGAGAGAGCTAACAGCAGCCAGGAAAGCCGACTAAAAATCGTCAAGCCATGACTTTGGGAGAACTTAACAAGTATATAGCCGCTTCTCAGCAGATTCTCAAGCGGTCAACTTTGGACGACTGATATACCAAGTGACAATTCCACCAGTTATGACCAATGCTGCCAATCCCAAAAACACCGTCTTCAATCCCAAAAAGGTTTCCGCTAGCCCAGCCAGTGCCAATGGCAAACTCAAGGCAATATTAATCAAATTATTTTGCAACCCAAAAACCTTACCTCGCATGTCTTCAGGCGTTTTTTCTTGGATGGTTGTTTGCATCGGAATGCCAACAACCGCAGCAAACAACCCTAACAAACCAATTAACAGTAAACAGATCCAGAGGCTTTCGGCAAAAAAGGCCAGACCTATCAGCGTAGCCGTAATCCCCGCTGAACCAACAACATTTAAATGGCTGCGGGCAAAGCGCTGGCCAAACTGACCGATCAAAGCTGCGCCTATAGCCATGCCCACACCAGCCATTGCTAGCAAAAAACCAAACTGAGAAGACTTTAATACCGTAATTACTTCAGCCAAGCGCACTGCTAAAACCGCAAGTGCTGCAAATACCGAAAACAGCAACACAAGCTGAATTAAAGCACTGCGAACTAAAGGCTGCTGCTGAATATATTGCAACCCTTCTCGAATATCTCGCCAAACGTGGGGTTCGCTTTGCTTGGCAGCGCGCTTTTCGTGGGGGTTTAGCAGTAACAGCAATAAGCCCGCTAAGCCATAGCTCACTCCCACTAAAATATCTTTACCCATGCCAGAGCCGCCATCTAAAGGCGCAAGCCAGCGATCTGCGATCGCCAGTAGAGGTTCTCCCACGGCAAAACCGATAATGACGGAAGCCATCATCGTTGTTGTGTACAGAGAATTGGCCGACAGCAAATTGCCTTGCTTAACCACAAGAGGAATCACCGCTTGCTCAGCAGGGGCGAAAAACTGAGTTAGGGTTGACACCAAAAAAGTTGTCACCAGCAAAAGACAAAATCCAATGGGCAGTCCCTCGAACGTCCCCCAATCTTGCGACAGCCATAGCAAACCTGGCAAAAGAACCACTAGCACGCCTCGCAACAGGTTAGTAATCACAAGGACGGGCTTCTTAGCCCAATGGTCTACATAGACACCCGCCAGTGAACCAAACAAAACTGCTGGAATCGTAAACGCAATCATAATGGCCGATACCCAGCCACTAATCGTTTGTCCGGGGGACTCAAACTGGCTAGCAATGATAGAAATCATCAGCACTAGGTAGACCTTATCAGCCAGTTGAGAAAAGACTTGGCCACTCCAAAGGGTTAAAAAATTGGCGTTTTGTAAGACTGGCCAAAATCCTCGAACCGATTCTGACGTTTGAGCTGACGATACGGTATTTGACGACGCGGCGGCATCCGGTTGATCCTTAGAATCTTCAGCGCAAACCGCTGTCCGAGACTTCACTGGCCTATCCGGGCAGGGGTCAGGGGCAGTCACTGTTTTAGTGATGTCTGCGTCGGATTCTTGAAACATAAATCAGGAAATGAAGTTAATTAAACGACGGTGAAGGGGAAGAAAAACAGGCATCGATTAAGGACGCCGATCGGATTGACCTATCTAGATGATATTGGGCATAGTGTCTGAGAAACCGCTCTATCCGGTACCACAAATGATGGGGACTCGTAGTGACAGCCGCCGGGAGCGCCACTGCCATCGGCTGAACAACCAGTAGTTGTGGCTGACTAAGCTGTTGAAACAACGCTAGTTCCAAAGCATTCAGCCGAAATACCTGATCTACTTTGCGCTGGCGGCTCGAAGAACCTCTGCCTGAGGGCACCCGCCTGCTGGTAGACATGGCCGCCACTGATGAACGAACGATCTTCTCTTCAACAGGTTGCTTTTGGGTTTGTGGAGTTGATTTTTGCTGAGAAGACTCGACGCGATCGCCTAAGCCATCCAGTTCAGTTATCCGTACCGTTCCGCCTGCCGAGAGACTAAAGCCCACTTGCCAATCTGGGTCTAAAAGATCGGGTACGATCGGTTCTTGAGTAATACAGCAGAGGTGAACCTGAGGCGCAATTCCGGCTAGAGCCAACAAATGAAAGGTCGCCTGAGCCAGACAAGGCAGAACGGCAGCAGCCGTCGCTTGTTCTAAACGCTCTAAATGCTCAGTTAAAAGGCAAAAGAGCGACTCTTGAGGCTGTTCACTCAAGGCTTGATAAAGCGTTAGTTCAGCCAAATATTGACTGGCCGTTAGCTTGGTTAAGTTTGAGCTTAAACCCGGGAAGGATCTGACCGTCTCAGCTTGTGATATTCTGTCTAAGCTTTTGCCTTTAGCCAGCAGCAGCTGATTAATCACAAAAAGACCACTACGTCCTGCCAAGCGGGAATTATGTTTACGTGCCCCAGGCGCGACGACGCGAACCAACCCTTGTTCCTGAGTCAAAATTGTCAGCAACCGATCAGACTCTCCCAGAGGAGAACCCTTTAAGTTAATTCCCGTTGCTTTATAAGTACGACTCATTCAGAGTATGGGCAAACAACAGCCGCTTTCCTCAGCCAGCAATGGCTAGATAGGGATGTGGCTATTCTTCTAGGATACCGCGATCGCGTATAATCTCAGGCCCTCTTGAGGTACCTAAGCGGGTAGCTCCCGCCAAAACTAGCTCAACAGCCTGCTGCCAATTGCGAATTCCGCCTGAAGCTTTAATTCCAATCGAGTCTCCGCCTAGCTGTTTAAGCCGCTGTACATCCGCGATACTAGCACCGCCCATCCAACCCGTATGGGTTTTGAGAAAAGCAGCTCCGGCATCTAAACAAGCTTCTACGGCTATTCGCTGCTCAGCATCGGTCAAAAGGGACATCTCTAAAATTACCTTCACGGTTTGCCCAGTAGATTCGCAAATTTCGGCAACTTCTCGGTGCAACTTACGGGTTTCGCCCTGCTTGACCCAGCCTAAGTTAATCACCACATCTAGCTCAACCGCCCCATTCTCAACCGCCTCCTGAGCTTCAAACAGTTTTACGGCAGAGGTAGTTGCCCCCGTTGGAAAGCCAATGACAGTACAAACTTTAGGGGCTTTATTGTGCAGTAGTTCTGCTGCTTGCCGAACGTGCGCTGGGTACACACAGACAGCAGCAAAACCAAACCGTTCAGCTTCATAGCAAACTTGCGCTACCGCTTCTTGGGTGGCAGCAGGTTCGAGCAGTGCATGATCAATCAAAGGAGCAATATCAATTTCTTCGGGTTTAGTGAACACGCTAGATCACGGTAAAAATCATCTTGATCGTAGGAGATTTTTGAATCGCAAAGCCCCTACGTCAATACTCTAACGACAAGAAGGCTAAACCCTCTCTCCATTGACAGGCTGCAAAACAGGCTGCAAATGCATTGTCTCTAGCCAGTGAAGCTCGACGCCATAATAAACCGCTGCTGTTGACTGCTATTGCTGTAGCCCAAGCGCTGAGACACTTCAATTGCCAAAAGCCGCTAACAGAAAAGCTTTGTTTCTGCTCTCAGCCTTCAACTTCGACTTTTAGCTATAACTTTGGCCATTATCGTCAAGTTACAGGATGAATTGGGCATCTTGAGTAAGAGCCATGTCTTGAGCAGGTAAACCTTTTTAGATTTGTTGAGTTTGTCTCTCCCAAACTGGCCTTAAGTGCTATGCCCCAGCCTCAAATTTCAGCCATCATTTGTACCCATAATCGAGCTGCCTATCTAGGCGCGGCGATTGATAGTTTGCTACAGCAGACCTTTGCTGACTATGAGGTCATTGTGGTTGACAATGCCTCGACCGATCAAACCAAAGAAATTGTTGCCGTCCGCTCAAGCCATCCACGGTTGCGATATCTGTATGAACCCCAGCTAGGACTTTCAGTAGCCCGTAATACAGGGGCCCGTGCTGCCCAGGCTGAAATTTTAGCCTACTTAGACGACGACGCAGAAGCTAGCCAAAACTGGCTGGCCGCTCTGCATTCGCTCTACCAGCAAAATCCACAACTTGCGATCGCCGGGGGCAAAGTTACTTTAATTTGGCCACCCCAAACAACCCCACCTCGCTGGCTATCTCCAGAATTGGCTGCTAGTTTAGGAGCTTATGATTTGGGCGATCAGTTGACCTACATCGAGCAGCCAGGATTGACCCCCCGAGGGCTAAACTATTCTGTTCGTAAACAATTTCTAGAAACGATTGGCGGCTTTGATCCCAATTTGGGACGGGTGGGCACAAATTTGCTTTCTAATGAGGAAATGCATATGACCGAGCTAGCGCTAAAAGCAGGTTGGCAGGTCGCCTACGTGCCTCAGGCTTTAGCGGCTCATAACGTCGCTCCAGATCGGCTAAAACCTATCTGGCATCTCAATCGCAGCTGGTGGCAAGGTATTAGCGAGTGCTACCGAGAGCAATTGGCAGGGCGAACCGGGTTGAGCCAGCTACAACGCGGCAGCGAACGCTTGCTCAGAGGCAGCTACAAGGTGATTAAATATTGCCAAGATCCAGCGAAGCGCTTCGCAAATCTCGCCTATGCTTATGGACAAATTGGCTATCTTCTGAGCGCCCTACAGGGCATGATCCGTCCAGCCGTTACCAAATGATGAGCCTGGGTGATTAACCAGATCCCATAGATACGATGGCTGTTTCTTCAATCTAACGTTTGTCTGCCCTTATATTCGCTAACCTTTTATGACTGTTGTTTCCTCTAAGATTCCGGTTTCTGTGCTCATTCCCGCTAAGAATGAGGAAGCCAATCTACCGGCTTGTCTGGAAAGTGTTGCCAGAGCAGATGAGATCTTTGTTGTAGACTCTCAAAGCAGCGATCGCTCCATTGAGATTGCCGAAAGTGCCGGAGCACAGGTCATCCAATTTCACTTCAACGGACGCTGGCCGAAAAAGAAAAACTGGTCCCTAGAGAATTTGTCCTTTCGCAACGATTGGGTACTTATTGTAGATTGCGACGAACGCATTACCCCAGAACTGTGGGATGAAATAGCTCTAGCAATTCAGTCAGACGACCACAATGGTTACTACATCAACCGTCGCGTTTACTTTTTAGGCAAGTGGATTCGTCACGGTGGCAAGTACCCAGACTGGAATCTTCGGCTTTTTCGCCACCGTCAAGGCCGTTACGAAAATCTTCATACAGAAGACATTCGCAATACGGGCGATAACGAAGTACACGAACACGTTATCGTTCCGGGTGCCATTGGTTATCTCAAAAACGATATGCTGCATATCGATTTTCGTGATCTTTACCAATGGTTAGCTCGTCACAATCGATATTCAAACTGGGAAGCCAGAGTCTACTACAACCTGCTAACAGGCATGGGAGAAGACGGTACCATCGGAGCCAGCTTATTTGGTGATTCAGTCCAACGTAAACGCTTTTTGAAAAAGATTTGGGTGCGCCTGCCGTTTAGACCTTTGCTGCGCTTTATCTTGTTCTATTTTGTTCAACTAGGTTTTCTAGACGGCAAAGCAGGTTATATTTACGGGCGGCTACTCAGCCAATACGAATACCAAATTGGCGTAAAGCTCTACGAACTCCGTCAGTTCAGCGGTCATCTAAATGTGCAGGCTGCTGAAACAGTAGCACCTGCTGAAAAAGTACCCCAGCTTTCTACCCAGACTCATCCTCAACCAGACACTTAGGTTACTTAAGCATGTCGCCGCCTGATGCTGACCCTAAAAAGCTGGATTCAACTCGAATCAACCCAGCTTCGTCCTACAGTTTGGGTTCAGATGCTCTCGTTGATCTGCGCCGATATGACCAGTCTTGGTTTGATCCGGGTCGTCCTCGCTGGCTGATTATGCTGTGGTGGCTTATTCAGGCGATCGCCTTTCCGTTGACTTTACATGCCCACCATGCCCCTCGAAGAACACTGTTGCGATGGTTTGGAGCCAAAATCGGCAAAAGCGTTATCATCCGACCAACAGCCCGGTTCACTTATCCCTGGAAAGTAACTATTGGCGATTACAGCTGGATCGGAGATGATGTGGTTCTCTACAGCCTTGACACGATTCAAATTGGCTGCCACTGCGTAATTTCTCAAAAAAGCTACCTTTGCACTGGCAGCCACGCCGCCAGCGATCCTGCTTTTGAACTAAAAACAGCCCCAATCTTGATTGAAAACGGGGTTTGGGTTGCCACCGATTGCTTTGTTGGCCCTGGCGTTAGGATTGGAGCTAATAGCTTGATTGGCGCTCGCAGCAGCGTATTTAGCAACCAGCCACAACAGCACATTTGTTGGGGAACCCCTTGTCAGCCAGTGCGCTCTCGGCTATTTAAAGCCACTTTACCTAATCAATGACCTCCGATTTTGGCTAACCAGCCTCAATAGGATGGTCTTCAGGATATGCTCCTTTGGCCCAGTCATGAGCGCTAACCGCTTTTGTGCTTTTGCTTTACGAGCCAACTATAAAGTTTTTGTAATCTGTAGCGTAATTACGGAGAAAGTTCTAGCTTCTCAGCTAGAAAAATATGAGGTGGGTGGTCATCAACCAACAGATATACAAATTAGATCAGTCAGATCAGCATCTGACGAATGAATCAGTTCCTGAGACAGGCTGCGTCACGGCTAGTCGAACCAAGTTTGTATAAATTACGAGAGGTGAGGATTCCAGCCATCTGTACTAACAGATTTACCCCAGCAAGGGCATAACTTTGCCAGATTAGGCTTGTGGATATGCAGATGCGGCTTAACCCTCTGCGTATCTTGATCTCAACCTTAATCCGATAAAGCCTGAATCGTGACTGCAGAAAGTAGGCAGTTTAGACTACCGACTGAAGACTAGAAGTGGCAAAGTTGCAAAACCCTTAAGTAGATAGATGTTTCTATCTAAATGGGTTGGTAGACTGACGCTAAAGCTTCTAGAAAAGTTTTGGCTGAGTGTCTGCTACGGGATAAAGTTTGACGCTGTAGACGTCGCTTCTCAAGCCTTTTGCAGATGGAATGCTAGCATTTCGTCGGTTTAAGGACTTGGGGACGCTGGTTTTTGTCTTGCAATGTTCTCGTGACGTTACCGATTTATGCATTGAAGGCATCTGACAGTGACTCTGATGAATCAGATTAAGCTCCTTAATATCAAAATTGACAACCTTTCTCTGCCAGAGCTTTTGGATAGACTCAATCCCGCTCATGGGGGAATAGTCCTAACACCCAACGTCGATCACTTGATGAAATTGCAAAACGACGACCATTTTTACGACGTTTATCAAGCAGCTCAGTATCGGGTTTGTGATAGTCAAATTTTGATGTACGCTTCTAGGTTTCTGGGCACACCCATTGATGAAAAGATTTCAGGCTCTGACCTGTTTCCAGCTTTCTGCCAGAAATATGGAAAAGATCCTAATGTCAAGATTTTTTTACTAGGGGGTGGCCCGCAGGTGGCTCAACGGGCGCAGGAAAATATCAATCTTCGGGTTGGGCGTGAGCTGGTCGTTGCGGCTCACTCACCCTCGTATGGATTTGAGCAAAAGGAACAAGAATGTCAGGAAATTGTGGAACTGATTAACCAGTCTAGAGCCAATGTGCTGGCGGTAGGCTTGGGGGCACCCAAACAAGAAAAATGGATATTTAAGTACAAAGACTTGCTGCCAGACATCAAGGTATTTTTGGCGATTGGAGCTACGCTCAATTTTGAAGCGGGGATACTGCATCGTGCCCCTAAGTGGATGAGTGAACTAGGGGTAGAGTGGCTGTACCGTTTAGCGTGTGAGCCTCGTCGTTTGTGGCGACGTTATCTGGTTGAGGGTTTGCCTTTTTTCAAACTAGTTGTGCAGCAAAAGCTAAACCGCTACCGAGATCCTTTTGCCGCAAAAAGCTTGGTTGTGTCTCAGGAAAAGCTTTGACCTATGGCTCAAGACAGAAATCAGAGCGCAGAAGAACAGCTTTTCTGTCAGAGAATTTCAGCCATTGCAGGGTTTCAACGCTGGCAGCTACAGCGATCGCTGGCTTTCTCGGTAACAATAGAAAACCTATCTTCCGCTAGACTCTCATCCTGCCAACAGCTTCTATCGTAGGGCATAAACCCATGCCCGTTAGGAACCTTTGGAACCCGATTAGGTTCAAGTAAAGAAAGGGTAATCCGTTCGATCCGTTAGGATATTTTCAATTCTCCTGGCTTCTAGTGCAAGGTTCATCAAATCTTGTTGGCAACTCGATGACTAACCTGCTTAAGCTTGAAGTAAACCAGTCGTAGCTTAAGGGAAAATACTTAGCTATTGCCTGGAGATGCTGCCATGGCCTCAACCGTAACTTGTTTCTATGGAATCCAAGATTGCTAAAGAAGAGACAGTAGAAGCTGTTGAACAAATAGATATTCGCAAGTACTGGCTGGTCTTGAAGCGACGATGGTGGGCAGCAGCGGGGGCTTTTATGCTACCCATAGCAGCGGCAACAGCCCTGATTTTGTCTGAGGAACCTGCCTATAGAGCGAGTGGTCAGCTTTTGCTACAGGTTGATCGCTCAGCATCGTTAACGGGTGTAGGGCAAGACCTCAGCGATTTCGATACCGTTGGCAAGACTGACCCGCTGAAAACTCAAGCTGCGCTGCTGCGATCGCCGGTAATTCTTCAGGAAGTAGTAGAACAGCTCAATATTCGAGATGACGACGGCAATCTTATTTCTCCGGGGGCTTTAGCCAGAGGGTTAAATGTTCAAACCCTAGGCAGTTCAGATGTTTTGGCCGTTGGCTATGAGTCTAATAATCCAGACTTGGCTGTAGACATCGTCAATCAGGTGATGCAGACCTATGTAGACAAAAATGTTTTGACAAATCGAGCCACGGCTGTCGCTGCCCGAGAATTTTTAGAAAGAGAGCTACCGCTTGCGCAAGCTGAGGCAGAACAGGCTGCTGAAGAAATTCGCCAGTTCAAAGCGCAAAATCAAGTTGTGGCGCTTGAGCAAGAAGTTTCCACCACCCTAACGACGATTTCGGCTTTGAGTAATGAAATTAACCAAATTCAGGCCAGATTAGCTGAACTCGAAGCCCGCTCAACAGAATTGCAGCGACAACTTAATATGTCTCCTCAGCAGGCAGCTACGGCAAGCACTTTGAGCCAAGCGCCGGGTATTCAGCAAGTGCTGACAGACTTGCAGACTGTTCAAACCGAACTTGCCAGTCAGCAGGCTCTCTACACCGAAAGTCATCCTGTCGTCGAAAACTTACAGCGTCAGGCGGATTCTCTCAATGCCCTCTTACAAGATCGGGTCGCTCAAGTGCTAGGGCAAACGTTAGAGGTTTCACCCGCTAGCTTACAAATGGTTGATTTACAGCGGGGATTGACATCAGAACTGCTAGCTGTAGAAATCGAACGTTTGAGTCTGCTTCCGCGTATTGCTAGCTTGGTAGATACGCGATCGCGCTTTCAGCAACGAGCCGACGCTTTTCCGGCGTTGGAAAAACGGCAGCGTAATCTTGAGCGTAAGCTAGAGGCAGCTACCAGTATTTACGAGTCTTTGCAGGCCAGACTGCAAGAAATTTCAATTACTGAAAACCAAAGCATCGGGACGGCTCAGATTATTGAAGCGGCCTCCAACCCAACCGTAATTGCCTCTAATAGCAATAAGCTCCTCATAGCCGGAGCCGGAGCCGGGGTCTTTTTGGGCGTCGCGGTTGCTTTCTTCTTAGATTTAATCGACCGTACCATCAAAACCGTTCAAGACGCCGAAGCTTTGTTTGGCTACACGCTGTTAGGCGTCATTCCTAAGTTTGGTGCCGCTGAAGAATCCCAAAGCTTAGACGAACTTCCCCTGCAAAAAACGAACTCGCAAATCTCACCCCGTATCGTCACGCTTGATCCGGCGGGTGCGCATCACTCATTTGTCTACAGCGCTTATCAGATGCTGCAGGCTAATTTGAAGTTTATGAGTTCTGATAAAAAGAATCGGGCGATCGCCATTACCAGTTCCATTCCCAAAGAGGGCAAGTCAGAGGTTTCGGCTAACTTAGCGGCGACGCTGGCTCAAAATGGGGCGCGGGTGCTTTTGGTGGATGCCGATATGCGATCGCCCTCACAGCATCACCTGTGGGGTTTGGTCAACGCCGTGGGACTTAGCCATGTTCTAGTGGGCGAAGGAAGGCTTGAGCAAGCCATCCAAGCGATTTCTGACAACTTGTTTGTCTTACCCGCAGGTATTGTTCCGCCCAACCCATTAGCCCTGATTGATTCAGAACGCATGAAATCACTGATTCACGATTTCATGAGCCAGTATGACTACGTTATTTTTGATACTCCCCCACTAGCAGGCATTGCTGATGCGGCTGTCTTGGGTACAGCCGTGGACGGCATTTTGCTGCTTGCGCGTACCCGCTTTGTCGATTCAGCCAGTGCCACAGCAGCTAAAACATTACTGGCTCGTTCAGGCGCTAATGTTTTGGGGTTAGTTGCTAATGGGGTAGATACCAAGGAAGAACCCAACAGTGTTTATGCCTACTACTCCAGAGCGCCGGAAGAGTACCGCCTTGGTAATACAAAGCCCTTAGAACCTACCGCCAAACTACCTAACATTTTTTCAAAATAGCCTGACATCCACGACAATCCGTTCTTTTGTAATAGCTGCTTAGCGTTATGTTTCGTTGCCTGTCTTTCAAACCGCTATCTCTAGCAGCGTTGGTTGCTGCTGGCTGGTTAAGCCATAGTCAGTTTCTCCAACCCGCGATCGCCCAATCTTTGATTAGACCGCTGCCGCCACCTGCACAAGATGGGATAGCCCTCCCAACGCCTGTAAACTCGCCAGATTATATCCTAGGTTCCGGCGATGCCCTTGATATTAGCGTCATTGGCTACCCAGAATTTGATATAGAACGCATCATTTTACCGGATGGCTCAGTTTCAATTCCGCTGGTTGGATCTGTACCAGCAGCGGGCAGAACGCTCTCAAGCTTAACGACCGATCTAGACGCTCGGTTGCGACGCTTTTTGGTCAATCCTGTAGTAAGCGTTAGCCTTAACCAAACACGCCCCGTTATTGTCAATATTGCCGGAGAAGTCTACCGACCGGGGCCAGCGCAACTAACCGGGTCGGGGAGTTCTACGGGAATTCCCACCTTGAGCCAAGCACTCATTGCCGCGGGCGGCGTTCAGCGGGATGCTGATATTCGCCAGGTAACGGTTGAGAGAACCAATACTTGGGGACAGCGAGAACTCATCACGGTTAATTTCTGGGAAGCATTGACCTCTAATACAGACGTTAAAGATATTTTGCTAAGAGACGGTGATTCAGTTTTTGTACCTCAGCTAACGGCAGAATCAGCGGGCATTGATCAACGATTGGTGGCAAGTTCGAGTTTGGCACCCACCACCATTCGAGTGCGCGTTGTGGGTGAAGTGAGAAATCCAGGCGAAGTTTTAGTTCCACCCAATAGCTCCATTTCAAGTGCTGTTGCGGTGGCTGGTGGCCCTACCACAGACGCACGTTTGTCGGATGTTGCCCTAGTGCGCCTAAACGAGGAGGGGCTAATCGAAGAACAAGTTGTAGACCTAGATGACCTGGTTGATAACTATCAGGTTCAGGATGGCGACGTTATCTTTGTAGCCAAACGATCTTTTCCTTCTGTTTTAGACTTTTTGGGTCGGGTGTCTAGCGGCATTCTAGCCCCGCTTAGCTTGCTGAACTTTCTGACAGATTTCTAAAGCTCTGATTTGATCTTCTTGAGTAAACCCAAACCCTAAAATATGTATGCCAGAACTTAGCCACCTGCTTGCCTCAATTGCTGCAATCAGTCTGTTGATAGCAGCAAGCATCCTTTTACTGTTGTTGGGCTGGCTGTTGGCTGAGTGTCTTGCGGCTTTGTTACCCCAGCCCCAATCATCGGTGGTAGCCTCTACGGTCAAGACGGCCATTTTAATTCCCGCCCATGATGAGGCGGTTTGTATTCACCAAACGCTGGCGCTACTCATTGCCCAAGTTGCCGACCCAGCCAGTATTCTGGTAGTCGCAGACAATTGTACAGACGATACGGCTAAGATTGCTCGCAGTCTTGGCGTATCGGTTGCTGAACGGCATGATCTCAGCAAACGCGGCAAAGGGTATGCGCTGGACTATGGCCTGCAATGGCTAAAGCCTCATCCCCCCGATGTGGTTTTAATTGTTGATGCCGATTGCTGGGTGCAGCCAGGGGCGGTTGAGCAGTTGGCTCAGGCCGCGATCGCCACACAACGGCCTGTTCAAGCCACTTATTTAATGGAGCAACCAGACGAAGCCAGTTTAAAGGATGCGGTTTCAGCCTTCGCTTTTAAGGTAAAAAATCTCGTACGCCCAGCAGGACTGACTCGCTTAGGATTTCCTTGTCCATTGACAGGTACTGGTATGGCTTTTCCCTGGCCTGCCTTACAAGCGGTTAATTTGGCTAGCGGCCATATTGTAGAAGATATGAAGCTGGGTTTGGACTTAGCGATCGCAGGTTATCCGCCCCTCTTTTGGGCGGAGGCAAAGGTTTTAGGCCAACTGCCTCAAGATAGTTCAGTCGCTCAGAAGCAGCGCACCCGCTGGGAACATGGGCATTTGCAAATCATTACGGCCTATGGATTGCCAACTTTGATAGCGGCTTTTAGGCAAAGGCGTTTAGATTTAGGAGCCATGGGGTTAGATCTGTGTATTCCGCCGCTTTCGTTGCTGGTTGTGCTTTGGGCTATTCTGTTTGTAGCGGCAGCAGTCTTAGCCAGTCTTACTGCTTTCTGGTGGCCTTTGGCGCTTGTGATTGTGGGAGGTGGTTGCTTAGCGATCGCGATTGTGAGCGTCTGGCTAAAGTTTGGCCGTCGTGAGCTATCCCTAAAACAGCTTTTTTCAATTCCGCTCTACGTGGCCGCTAAAGTGCCCGTTTATCTCAACGTCTTACGCAAACCCCAAACAGAGTGGGTCAAAACAAAAAGAGACGTATAGCTAAAGGCAAAGGGCTGAGGGCAGAAGGAAAAGTTTTTTGTCAGGAGTTGGCA
>NZ_JBQLZL010000042.1:200025-274956 GCF_052168255.1 Almyronema sp.
AGCTAAAGGCAAAGGGCTGAGGGCAGAAGGAAAAGTTTTTTGTCAGGAGTTGGCAGCAATTTGAGTGTCTTAACTCTGTTGGCCACGACACAGCTATAACCTTCTTCTATCAAATTGGGGTCAGACTTTGATTCCTCGTAGGCCAAAACGACGTAAATTCCTCAATTTTTTTTAGATTGGCAAAAGCGAAATAAAACGGGCAGATAGCTGACGCTACCTGCCCTAGTTTTAGCGGAATTTGCCTAAAGGACTGTCAGCCTATGCCATTGCGGCCTGACGCTCTTTAGTTTCCTTGATCACTTCTTCTGCCACGTTGCTGGGGCAAGGGGCATAGTGAGAGAACGACATGGAGAATTGTCCCCGACCTGAGGTCATCGTCCGCAGGTCACCAATGTAGCCAAACATCTCGCTTAGAGGCGCATCAGCTTTAATCCGCACGCCAGTTGGGCCAGACTCTTGCGCTTTGATCATGCCGCGACGACGGTTGAGGTCACCAATTACGTCACCCATATAGTCATCTGGGGTGAACACGTCTACGTTCATGATCGGCTCGAGCAGTTGAGGGCCAGCTTTGGGTAAAGACTGACGATAGGCTGCTCTGGCCGCAATTTCAAAGGCGATCGCAGATGAGTCAACCGGGTGATAACCGCCATCGGTAAGCGTTACTTTCAGGTCTACCACGGGGAAGCCAGCCAAAGGCCCTTTGTCAACGCTGTTTTCAAACCCTTTTTGCACCGCTGGCCAAAATTCGCGAGGTACGTTTCCGCCCGTCACTTTTGACTCAAACAAGAAGCCGCTTCCGGTTTCACCTGGCTCAATCACATAGTCGATCTTGCCGTACTGACCCGAACCACCCGACTGCTTCTTGTGGGTGTAGCTATCTTCAATTCGCTTGGTGATTGACTCGCGATAAGCTACCTGAGGTTTGCCTACCTCAACTTCAACCCCGTGAGTGCGCTTGAGGATATCTACTTTAATGTCAAGGTGGAGTTCACCCATCCCCTTCATAATGGTTTCACCGCTTTCTTCATCGGTTTCAACGTAGAAAGACGGATCTTCCTGCACCATCTTGCTCAAGGCCATTCCCATTTTCTCGTCAGACCCTTTTTTCTTGGGCTTAACGGCAATCGAAATCACAGGTTCTGGAAATACCATTGGCTCCAGAGTGGCTGGATTTTTGGGATCACAAAGCGTATGCCCGGTCTGAACGTTCTTCATACCGATCAGCGCTACGATGTCTCCCGCTTGGGCAGATTCAATCTCTTCCCGCGAGTTGGCATGCATTTCTACCAGGCGACTAACCCGTTCGGTTTTGCCAGTAGCGGTATCAAGGATGGTGTCGCCCTTGGCAATTGTGCCCGAATAAATTCGCGTAAAGGTGAGCGCCCCGAAGCGATCGTCCATAATTTTGAACGCCAGTGCTCGTAGCGGCTTTTCCGGATCGACAAAAGCGTAGCTTCCCGTTTCGTTACCTTCTAGGTCAATCTCAGGTTGAGGTTTGACTTCAGTAGGGTCGGGCAGGTAGTCAACGACAGCATCAAGCACGAGCTGTACACCTTTGTTTTTGAAAGAGGAACCGCAGTAGGTGGGGAAGAAAGCCAGATCACGGGTTCCCTTACGAATGCATTGCTTGATCTCCTCGACAGAGAGTTCTTCGCCTTCGAGGTACTTCTCCATCATGGCGTCGTCTTGCTCGATCGCAGTTTCAATTAACTGTTCTCGATAGGTTTCGACTTGATCAACCATGTCTTCAGGCACATCCTGAATTTCGTAGTTCATGGGATCGCCAGAATCATCCCAAATCCAGGCTTTGCGAGTTAAGAGGTCAACAACACCGCGAAAATCAATTTCAGTGCCAATGGGAAGTACCATGACCAGAGGCTTAGCCGCTAGGACTTCGTCAACCTGTTTCACGACGCGGAAAAAGTCAGCTCCGGTACGGTCTAGCTTGTTGACGTAGATAATCCGCGACACTTTAGAGTCGTTGGCGTAGCGCCAGTTGGTTTCGGACTGAGGCTCAACGCCGCCAGAACCGCAGAAGACACCAATGCCGCCATCTAATACCTTGAGAGAGCGGTAAACCTCAATAGTGAAGTCAACGTGTCCGGGGGTATCAATAATATTGAGCTGGTGGTCTTTCCAGAAGCAGGAAGTAGCAGCGGATTGAATTGTGATTCCCCGCTCTTGCTCTTGCTCCATGAAGTCTGTCGTTGCCGCACCTTCGTGAACCTCACCGATTTTGTGAATCTTTCCGGTGAGCTTAAGAATTCGTTCGGTGGTGGTGGTCTTCCCCGCGTCTACGTGAGCGAAGATACCAATGTTGCGATAGCGCGTGATGTCTTTCTTCATATCTGATCTCTAGTTCAGTGCGACAAACGGTTGTTAGCCACCTTCAAAGGTTACTCAGAAGGAATCTGTGTTGTCCCTATATGTCATGGCGGACTGGATCTCAATCACGCGAACATGACCTACAAGTCCATTGTTATGCCCGTAGTGACAGTGCTAATCATAGCCAATCTAAACGATTGTAAAATAATATGACGCTAAGCGACTTCGGTTAGCAGTCAAGTTACCGAACCGAAAACACAATCCGTAGCTCTTTAGATTGACTTAAGTCCTGATTCAATCTTATCGATCTTGAGAGCTTTTGCTGTAAAGGCTTCGTTACAGAAAACCGTACTAAATCGTCACGGGTGATTCAACGTAAACGGTTGGCTCTTGCACTCTAAACTCAATGCCGTAGCTAATGAGCTGTTTGGCAATAGAATCGTTGGCTAATTCTAAAAGTCGTTTGCGCAAATCAATTGAGTTGTCGCTAGATCCCAAAATGAAAAAGGTTACTCGCGCTCGGGTATAGCGAATAAAGCCGTTTTCGGTGGTGGCATTGGGATTGGAGAAGGAAATGCTGGTGCTGCCGGGGTCAATGCCAAATAACGAGTCTGTGCTTTGACTGACTACTTGCTTAACGAGGGCGGCATCCTGCTCATCAAGGGGTTTTAAGAAATCGAGGTAGAGCAGCACCATCACTTTTTTAGCCCGTGAGACGTTTTCAATCTCCATGCTGATTAAGTTAGAATTGGGCACTACGATGAGGGTACTTTTAGCCGAGGTACGAATTTTACTGGATCTCAGACCAATCGACTCTACTCGTCCTAATTGCCCGTTTGATAAGCGAATATACTCACCAGGGACAAAGGGGCGATCGAGATATAAAACGATGGTACTGAGCAACTGCTCTAGAATTTTTTGGGCGGCAAAGGCGATCGCTAATCCCCCAATACCTAAGCTGGCCATCAGGCCAATTAGATTAAAGTTTTGGCTTTGAGCAAAGGCCAGCACCGCAATAAAGCCGATAGCTACGTTAGCCAAGGTTTCAAATACCAGCAACAGCTCATCGACTTCGCGACCCAGTTTGCGCAGCAGGTCAATGCCGTAAATTCTTACGACCTGCCGAAAAAGACGCGACACCAGCCACGCCACGCTACCAATGACGGCTAAATCAACTAAAGGTTTGAAAAAGTTATACAGGCCAACATACTCTCCCCGCAGCCAAGCCATAGATAGAGAAATCAGCAGAAACGTGCCCGCTAGCCGAAAGGTGCCCTGAATAGGTTCTACTAAGTTGGCGTAGATGGTGGTAACCTGCCCGCTAGAAAAACGATGCATGGCAAAGCGGACAATTGCCGGGGTATAGCGCCCTATGACCAGAGAAAGCAGCAGGCAAATTAGAAAAATAATCCATTTAGGGACTTCACCCGGATTAATTTGTAAGGTTGTCAGAAGACTATCCAAGTTCATAGAGCAAAGGCAAAAAACGAGGGAATCAGCGGTGAGGCTTAGATGGTGATAGGGGAGTCTACATAAATAGTGGGTTCTTCAATATCAAAGGCAATGCCATAGGTTTTTAGCCGCTGGGTCAGGTTTTGATTGGCAATATCTAGCACCTGCCGCCGAATTTCCATAGAGACTTCACCGGATCCCAAAATAAAGAAGGTGATTTGTGCCTGAGATTTTTGCTCACCCGCTAGAGCTTTGAACAGAATATCGGTATTGCGAGAATCAATGCCAAAAATGTCTTTGGTGCTTTCTAAGATGACCTGGCGAATGAGCGCTTGCTCGTCAGCTGGAATCAGGCGATAAAAGGTGAGATAGATAATTGCCATTACCTTTTTAGCGCCCGTAAAGTTTTCAACCGTAGATTGAATAATGACGCTGTTAGGCACGATCGCTAGTGTCCCTTTGCCGGAGGTGCGAATTTTTGTTGAGCGCAGCCCAATTGACTCCACTCGGCCATAGGTGCCGTCGGGTAAGCCAATATAGTCATCAACTCCAAACGGGCGATCGATAAAAATGACCACCCCACCCAAGACTTGCTCTAAAACTTTTTGGGCGGCAAAGGCGATCGCGATACCGCTAATACCCAGGCTAGCTACCACCCCAAAAATGTTGATGTCATGAGTTTGACCAAAGAGAATGGTTAAAATGATGACGATCAAAAAATTGGCAAAGAATTTAGCTAGCACTAAAAATTCGCTATTTACTTTGCGTCCGGCTCGGACGGCGGCATCTAATAAATAGTTGTCAAAATAACTTTGAAAGAGGCGCGAACCCAGCCAGCCTAACGCCAGCGTCAAGGCTAAAGTCAGCGGCAGCTCAATTTGTCGGTACCAATCTACTTGCAAAATCAGGCGTAGCAGCGTAATGGCCACGAGGTCTAAAATGCCTAAAGCAATGACGATGCCCAGTAGCGATCGCTGTGGTTGAATAACACGACTATAGAATGAGCCTAAATCTCGCGATAAAAAACGGCTAAAGACGAAATTGAGCAAAAGTGAGAAAAGTTGGCTAACCGCAAAGGTTAAAGCAACAGCTAAGCCAATCAACAGGCTGAGCTGAATCAGGGGATAATGGTTGAGCGGTAAAGCCTCGGCAGACATCATCACTAGCATGGATAAAGATCTATCGTCAAAAACTTGCGAGCCTGGTTTTTAAGCCATCGCCAATAGCAATATCGTCAATCACCTCAAATTGGAAATATCTCAAGCTTAATGACTTCCGATACGCCTACCAGCAAAGACCAGCAACATCCTCAGTACAAAAGCGATCGCCAATTGGTCAATCAACTCCTAGCTGGGGAACCCACTCACCTGAACTTAGCGGAGTTAGCCCGTTTACGCATTCGCTACACAGGCTTTCCAGGAGCACGCGATATCCAAAAAGATTTGGATCAATTACTCCAGCAGTGGGGGCTAACAGAAGCCACACTGTTCGAGCAAACGCGTCAAATTCACCAAAGCGAAAATGTCTATCGGGGACGGGGCAGCGGCCGCGAAGACTGGAGCTAACCTTAACGGATTCAGCCCTAGTGAGTTTTCATCCCCACTCTGGCAGAAATTAGGTCGTCATCGCCTCTACCGATCTATATGTGTTCAGGCCAGCTCAAAGCCGCTGATCTGCTCATCTGAGCCTTGCTCACTAAGAATCGGCTGATGAGTATAGCCATGACCACCCGGCTAAGCCACTTCAACGGCTAAAAGCCACTGATAGAAAAGCTTTTACTTATTCTGCCTTCTGCCCTTCGGCTGCTGCTGTTAGCTATCAGTCGCCAAACACCTCTCATTGCCTTGCTTCTATTCTCCAAGGGGCTAGTAGAGAAATCGTAATGGATTGAAGTCTTCAATTGGGGTGAAAGAAGAATTGAAGAGGAGGGCACAAAAGCAATAGCCTCCAGCCTGTCTGCCAAGGCGTTGGTAAGCTAGATCACAGCTTTACTTAATCTTTGAGAAAATCTGCATAAGTTTGGTTTTTCGTAAAACTCTATACAAAGCCGATAAGGCATTAATGAACTAGATTAAATTACGGTTAGCTACAAAGTTCTTACAGCCGTTTTCTAGAAGGTTTTACTGAAAATTTGGTGGCAATACCCAGGAAACCTTAATTGCTTGAGTACAGTACGCTAGCTGTCCTAAAAGTAACTCTATGCAAATTTTAAGTATCCACAATAGTTATCAAATTCGAGGCGGAGAGGATGAGTCTTGGGCAGCTGAGGTCAAACTGTTAAGCGAAAAAGGACACCAGGTTGAAATTTACGAAGAAACCAACGATCGCACCGAAAAACTCAAAGCGCTACAGCTAGCTCAGCGGACGATCTGGTCGCGCGAATCGTATCAGATTGTGACGCAAAAAATACGGGCTACTGGCTGCGAATTGATGCATGTCCAAAACTTTTTTCCTTTAATTTCGCCTTCTGTTTATTATGCCGCCCAAGCTGAGGGCGTTCCGGTTATCCAAACGCTAAGAAACTATCGCTTACTTTGCCCTAATGCTTTGTTTTTTCGGCAGGGTCGAGTTTGCGAAGATTGTTTGGGTAAGCCAGTCCCTTATCCGGGCGTTTTACATAGCTGCTATCGGCAAAATCGAGCGGCAACAGCGGCGACAGCAGCCATGCTCGTGACTCATCAGGGCATGGGCACCTGGCACCACCAGGTGGATCTTTACATCGCGCTGACCCAATTTGCCCGCAAAAAATTTATTCAAGGTGGCTTACCGCCTGAGAAGATCGTCGTTAAGCCTAACTTTGTTTATCCCGATCCAGGGGTAGGCCAGGGGGAAGGCGGGTTTGCCCTCTATGTGGGACGGCTCTCGGTTGAAAAAGGGCTAGATACGTTGCTTGCGGCTTGGCAACTGTTGCAAACCCCAA
The DNA here is from genome assembly GCF_052168255.1 of Almyronema sp. NCBI lineage: Bacteria > Bacillati > Cyanobacteriota > Cyanophyceae > Nodosilineales > Nodosilineaceae > Almyronema > Almyronema sp. The sequence goes on from NZ_JBQLZL010000042.1 coordinate 206,726, forward strand.
TGCCGCTCAAGATTGTTGGCGATGGGCCACTAGCAGATGAAGTACAAGCCGTTGCGGCGCGGCTCTCTAACGTTGAGTGGTTAGGGCGGCGGCCTATGGCTGAAGTGCATGCGCTGATGGGGCAGGCTCAGTTTTTGATCTTTCCTTCTAAGTGGTACGAAACCTTTGGTCGGGTTGCGGTAGAAGCTTTTGCTAAGGGAACGCCTGTTGTTGCTTCAGATTTAGGGGCGATCGCTGAGCTGGTTGAAAGCGGTCATACAGGCGTACGATTTCGACCGGGCAATGCGGCTGATTTAGCGACTAAGGTTCACTGGATGTTAGCCGATACGCAGCGGTTGGCAGCAATGCGGCGGGCAGCTAGAGCTGAGTTTGAAGCCCACTACACCGCTGAGAGCAACTACCAGCAACTGATGCGAATTTATGAGCAGGTGCGCCGTTAAAAGCCCCCTCCCTCCAAGCTCTCGGTTGCCTGCTGCTGTAAAACTTTTCTTTTAGCTGTAGAACTTGCAAATTTTTAGATGAAGCGGCTCAGGGTTTATCCTGATCGGCTTCTGGCGAATAGGTTGGAATTTACAAAGACTTCGTAGATTTATAAATCTTCAGCAACCTTAGTCTCGGAGATTGGGGTTTTCTAAAGCGCATATTCAATAATGTCCCTGAGCCAGGAATAAACCTGATGGTTTATTTGAGGAAAATTACTGAGGCAGTTGTTCTCTGCTTTACTCTATTTGTCTTAACTCTACACTGCGCTCTTGCCAATAAATTCCTGCTAAAGCCACAACGTTCGGCCTGTTGTTATTGGTTTTAATACGATGTCTAGCGCACCCGATTTCTCCAAAATTCCTGTTGCCATCCTCTGCGGTGGTAAAGGAACTCGCCTGAAAGAAGAAACTGAATTTCGGCCTAAGCCAATGGTCATGGTTGGCGATCGCCCCATGATCTGGCACATCATGAAAACCTATGCTCACTACGGGTTTCAAAACTTCATGCTCTGCCTGGGCTACAAAGGGCAGATGATCCGTGAGTATTTCTTTAACTACGACTGGAATCACAACGATGTGCTGCTAGAGCTAGGCGAGAAAAAAGTCACCAAGCTCAACAACGGCCACGAGGAAAACTGGAAAGTTTGGATGGTAGACACGGGCCAAGAAACCATGACTGGGGGACGGCTCAAGCGTTTAGCAAGCTATATCGACAAAATGGACAGCGATATTTTGCTGGGCACCTACGGAGACGGGGTTTGCAACGTGGATATTGCTAAGCTGCTGGACTACCACTACAGCCACGGCAAGCTGGCAACAATGACCACCGTACGACCGGCTTCGCGCTTTGGCGAACTGGTGATCGAAGACAACCTGGTGACTTATTTTCAAGAAAAGCCGCAAACCAGTACGGGCTGGATTAATGGCGGTTACTTTGTGCTGCATCGTAAAGTGCTGGATTTGATTCAGGGCGATGACACCGTTTTTGAAGCCGAGCCGCTCAAAACACTGGCAGCTTTGGGAGAATTGGCCGTCTACAAACATGACGGCTTTTGGCAGTGTATGGATACCTACCGGGAGCTAGAACTGCTCAATAAACTGCACCATAGCGGCAAAGCTCCCTGGCAGGTGTGGAAATGAAGTCGTTCTGGCAAGACAAGCGCGTTTTAGTCACGGGGCATACCGGATTTAAGGGTTCTTGGCTGACGCTGTGGCTCTGGCATTTGGGGGCAAAAGTGACCGGATTGAGCTTGGAACCGGAGACAACGCCCGCTCTGTTTACCCAGCTCAATCTAGCTGCAGAAATTGATCATCACATTGGCGATATTCGCGATGCAGCACGGGTCAAGACCCTAGTGGAGCAAACCCAGCCTGATGTTGTGCTACATCTGGCGGCACAGCCTTTGGTAAGGCGCTCTTATGTGCAGCCGCTGGACACCTGGGACACCAATGTCATGGGCACCATTCATGTGCTAGAGGCGCTGAAGCCCTGCACCCAGGCTTGCGCAGCGGTGTTTATCACCACCGACAAGTGCTATGAAAACCGGGAATGGGTCTATGGCTATCGAGAGCATGATCCCTTAGGCGGTCATGATCCCTATAGCTCTAGCAAAGCGGCGGCTGAACTGGCGATCGCCTCTTGGCGTAACTCCTTTTTTGAAAAGCCGCATGGCTGTGTGGCGATCGCCAGTGCCCGAGCAGGTAACGTCATCGGCGGCGGCGACTGGGCAGAAGATCGCATTGTGCCCGATGCCATGCGATCGCTGTCGCGCCAGCAACCGATTCCGGTGCGAAACCCACGAGCCACTCGCCCCTGGCAGCATGTGCTAGAACCCTTAGGTGGCTATCTGCTACTGGCTCAGCGGTTGTACGAAGGCTTAGAACAACCGACTGCGGCGGATCACAGCTTGCGCGGAGCGTTCAACTTTGGCCCTGCCTTAGCTTCTAACCGCCCGGTCAAAGATTTGGTCGAGCAAATCTTATCGCACTGGCCAGGAACGTGGCTAGATCAATCTGACCCGCAGGCCGTTCATGAAGCCAAGCTGCTCAATCTAGTCACCGATAAAGCTTTTCATACGCTAGGCTGGCAGCCAGCCTGGGGCTTTGAGCGCACATTGAAAGAAACGGTGAGCTGGTATCGCCAAGCCGATCAGCTATCCGCCTCAGATGTTGAGGCATTTCGGCAATTAACCTTACACCAAATTCAGCAATACCAAGCTGATATTAAAGCAGGCCAATCAGCGATCGCGGCTGGTGCGTAATTTACTACTTGTAGATAAAAAGCTGTCATGACCCAATCCATTCCTCGTCCGTCTAACCTCCAAAACCTAAATCCTGAGCAAGAACTTCGCGCTGAAGTCCTCGCCGCCGTACAGCGCTACTACGACTACAAGTTCCAGGCCAAAGCCTTTAGCCCTGGGCAAACGTATGTCCCGGTTTCGGGCAAAGTGTTTGACGAGCAAGAACTGTTTAAGCTGGTAGACTCCTCGCTGGATTTTTGGCTTACCACCGGACGCTATGCGGCTGAGTTTGAACGGCGCTTTGCCGAGTGGATAGGGGTTAAACATTGCCTGCTGGTTAACTCTGGTTCATCAGCTAACCTAGTGGCTTTATCCGCGCTGACCTCACCCAAACTCGGCGATAAGCAGCTTAAACCTGGAGACGAGGTGATTACGGTGGCGGCGGGCTTCCCCACCACCGTTAACCCCATCTTTCAAAATCAGCTAGTGCCCGTCTTTTTAGATGTTCAGCTAGGGACTTATGACCTTGATGTCAGCCAGCTAGAGGCAGCGCTTTCGGCCAAAACCCGCGCCATCATGGTGGCTCACACCCTGGGCAACCCGTTTCACCTCAAAGCGGTGATGGAATTTGCCGAAAAGCATGACCTTTGGGTGATTGAAGACAACTGCGACGCCGTTGGCAGCCTCTACGACGGCAAACGAACGGGCACATTTGGACATCTTTCCACCGTCAGCTTTTACCCAGCTCACCACATGACCATGGGCGAAGGCGGAGCGGTGCTGACCAGCGATGCGCGTCTTCGCAAAATTGTCGAATCTTTCCGCGATTGGGGGCGAGATTGTTGGTGCGCGCCGGGGGTAGACAACACCTGTAACAAGCGCTTTGGCTGGCAGCTCGGTACCCTCCCCTTTGGCTACGACCACAAATACACCTACTCGCACGTCGGCTACAACTTAAAAATGACCGACATGCAAGCCGCTGTCGGGTGCGCTCAGCTTGACAAACTTCCTGGCTTTATTGAGCAGCGGCGGCAAAATTTTGAGTTTCTCTCGGCGCAGTTGCAAGATCTACAAGATGTCCTCATCTTGCCCCAGGCGACTGAGAAGGCTGAACCGAGCTGGTTTGGCTATCTGCTGGTGGTGAAAGAAGACGCCCCCTTTAGCCGCAATGAACTGGTACAGCACCTCGAAGCCAACCGTATTGGCACTCGTCTGCTGTTTGGTGGTAATCTCGTTCGCCAGCCCCTCTATGAAGGACTTAACTACCGGGTGGTGGGTGAACTAACCAACAGCGATCGCGTCATGCAAGGCGCTTTCTGGATTGGCCTTTATCCAGGGCTGAGCGAAGAGATGTTGCGCTATACCACCGCTACGATTCGCGACTTTTGCCGCAGTCGCTAAGGGTTGGATGGGGAGAGGGGACAAAGCGGTGCCTAGAGAAGCTCGTCTGCAACACTAACGGTTTTCTTCGCCGCTGCCCCTCTGCCTGAGTCCTGTTTTGTTTCTCCCTACTGCCAACCAATTTGATCGACTCCTAAACTTTCACCCCCCGTCATCGTGGATATTAAACCAACGCCGATTCCTGGCTGCTACGAAATTCATCCCCGCATTTTTACGGATCAGCGCGGTAGTTTTGTAAAAACCTTTCATCAAGATATTTTTCGGCAGCACGGGCTGGAGACTCATTTTGCCGAAGAATATTACTCTCACTCTCGCCAGAATGTCTTGCGAGGGCTACACTTTCAATTGCCACCTCAAGACCATGTCAAGCTGGTTTACTGCACTGCCGGAGAAGTGTTAGATGCAGTGGTCGATCTGCGGCTGGGTTCGCCGACTTACGGCCAGTTTGCCACGTTTAGCTTAAGTGCTGAAAATGCGATCGCCCTTTATATGCCTAAAGGGTTAGCCCACGGCTTCTACGCTGTGAGTGAACAAGCCACAATGCTCTACCGGGTTTCCACCGTTTATTCTCCTGAACACGACGCTGGCATCCGCTGGGATTCGGCAGGCATTCCCTGGCCGAGTGCGGTTCCTATCCTATCAAGTCGGGATCAAACGTTTCCAACGCTAGCAGATTTTGCCAGTCCTTTCGTTTTTTCGGCTCCTTTAGAACCCGCCCGTGTCTAGAACTAAGCCCATGACCCAAACTGTTCTTATCTCCGGTGCCAATGGCTATTTTGGCGGCATTGCCTGCCAGTATTTTGCGTCTCAGGGCTGGCAGGTACTCAAAGCTTCGCGTCAGCCCACCGCCGATTTGGTGATTGACCTTGACCAACCCGCGTTGCTGGCGCAGCAACGAATTTCAACCTCCGTAGATTTGTTTATTCATGCGGCGGCGGCGCATGAAGTGACCTGCCGTGAGCAGCCCTACCGCAGTATTGGGCAAAACGTGGCCGGAACCCGAGCAGCTTTAGAATTTTGCCTGCACAACGCCATTCCTCGATTTGTTTATCTTTCTACCTTTCATGTGTTTGGTCATCCTCAGGGGGTGGTTGATGAAACCTGTCAGCCGCAGCCAGTCAATGATTATGGCTTGAGCCATTTGCAAGCAGAAGACTACGTACGACTTTACTGCCGACAGCAGGGTCTGCAAGGGTTGGTCGTACGACCCAGTAACTTTTTTGGCATTCCGGCGGATGTCGATCGCTGCCATCGCTGGACGCTGACACCCCTAGCTTTTTGTCGTGAGGCGGTGGAGCAAGGCCAAATTGTGCTGCGAACACCGGGCTATCAGCAGCGTAATTTTATTGCGGTGTATGACCTGTGCGCTGCGATCGCGGCGGCGGTTGAGCAAATTGAACGCTACCCGCTGCTGCACGTTGCTGGGCCAGAAACCATCAGTATTCGAGAATTGGCTCAACGTGTTCAACAGGCGATGCATCACCTGGGGCGTTCGATTGAGCTGATAATGCCCGAAGGCGAACCCTCGCCGCCGCAGTTTACCTACACCAGTCGCTACTTAGATCAAGTGTATTTACCGGGTCAGCAGATTGATGCTTTTTTAAGCGATTTTTGCCGAATGCTTAGCCAGCGGCTGGTCTCTGTTTAGGTATTCCCCAAAAGTTCACTGTGATTGTAGGAGTTTGAGCCACGCGCATGGGATCAGCTACTTTGCCCGTTCATCGCACTGTTGATAGTGTTAGCAATCTGATTAAGCCTCTGATCCGTCCCTGGTACAGTCAGCTAGTGTTGCAACCCTCAGTTAAGCTGCTGCTAGAAACGGTTTCTGTTGAGCAAGCCTATGGGTCTGCTCATCCCAAGCACGCTTTGCCCAAAGAAACAATCGCAACGCCCGAAGTCGCGGCCATGCCGCCGTTTGATCAGCCTTTTGCCTATTTGAGGGGCGAAACCTACACCACTGGCGCTATTTATTCCACAGTGGTTGAAAATGTCCTATTTGAACCGGGCAATGGAGTAGTGCTAACGCCATCGCGCCGAATTTTAGCAGAATCCATTTATCCCCACATGGATTTAATTACGGTGGCGGGTGCTTTTCTCAACAAAAGCTTTATCCGGCGCAAATTTTTGGAGGCTCCGGTTGAAACCATTCCTGGCTATTCCAGTATTTATCAGGGTTTACCCAACGGCTACTATCACAAAATTATTGACTTGGTGCCTCGGTGCTTTTTGCTAAACGATCCGGCCTACGCCCAAATAGACGAAATTAAGCTGCTTTATGCTGAGCCACTAGCCGAAGTTGAAGATCTGATGGTGCCCAAAATTGTGCCGTCTCATGTCAAGCGCGTCAAACTTGAACCTGGGCGGCTTTATCGTCTAGAAAAGCTGATTTTGCCGACTTTTTTAACTCAGTTTGGTTCAGGTTATTTACCAGCAGCTTATATACAAAAGCTGCGCGAAACATTTCTGCCTAAACGACCCGCTAAAAAATGCCATCGTATTTATATTTCACGGGCTAAGTCTGCCAGCGGGCAGAAAAAAAGACACATTCTCAATGAGCCTGAGCTATTTGCGGCGTTAGAAAAATTTGGCTTCAAACGCTATTGCTTAGAAGACTATTCTTTAACCGAAAAGATTGAGCTATTTTATGACGCGGAAACGGTTGTAGGTGCCTACGGAGGCGGACTCACTCATATTTTGTTTGCCGAGCATATTAATGTGCTGGAGCTACAAATTATGGCAAAAATGCAAACCTATTATTATTATCTCAACAAGGCACTTGGGCATAATTTTCGATTTATTTGTGCTGATAAAGCGAACAACCGCGAAAACTTTTCCGTCAATATTCCAGAGGTGGTGAAAATTCTAGAAGAGTGGCACGCGGGTGCAATGGTTTAGCAACTTATGGATGCTGTTGTGGTGCGACGGCGGCTGATTCGATGGCTGCGTTTAATAGGTTTAGCCTTGCTCAGTGTTTTTTTGGTAGCGGGGCTGGGGCAGTGTGGCGCTTGGCAAGGCGTGGCTCAGTCAGCGACTGACTTTGTTTTTTTACCTAATTCGGGCATTGTCAACGTCAAGGCGGCACCCTATGGTGCCAAAGGAGACGGCCAAACAGACGATACGGCGGCTATTCAGGCGGCGATCGCCGAAAATCGGACACAGCTTATTTATTTTCCTAAAGGAACGTATCTCGTTAGCGATACTATTCGGGTTCAAGCCAGTAACGGTCAACAAAAACGGTTCTTTTTGCAAGGCGAAAGCCAGAGCGAAACAATCATTCGTCTAGCAGATCAAAACGCTAACTTTCAAGATTCCGAAGCGCCCCGTCCCATTGTGAGTTTTTGGGAAGGCGAGGTAAATGATGCCACTGCTTTTCGCAATCAAATTCGGGGTTTGACGATTGAAGCGGGGGAGAACAACCCAGGGGCGATCGCCCTGCGCTTTCGAGCAAACAATTATGGCAGCGTCGAAAACGTAACGCTGCGATCGCGCGACCGTCAGTACCAGGGTCGCTATGGTCTTGACCTGAGCGTGGGACTCAATGGCCCCTTATTGGTTAAAAATTTGGTGGTGGATGGGTTTGAGGTGGGCGTTCATTTTGCTGGGGCTTTGCACAGCGCTACGTTTGCCAACCTGCAACTACAGCACCAGCAGCAATATGGTCTCTATAACCGACGCCAGGTACTTTCCATTTATGGCTTAAAAAGCCAGAATCGAGTGCCGGCGATTGTTAATGACAGCGAAGGCTACCCGGCTCATGGGCTAATTACGCTAGTCGATGCTGATTTGCAAGCTGGCGCTAGAGATACGGTTGCCATTGATAACACGCACGGCGGTGGGCTGTACGCTCGCAACGTCCGTACGGAGGGTTACCAAGCCGCGATCGCCAATGCTACCGAAGCTAACGTCACCGAAATTACAACGCCCGTAGCAGAGTTTGTCTCTCATCCTGTGCGTAGCCTTTTTGCTAGCCCTGAGCGCAGTTTGCAGTTGCCAATCGAGCCAGCCCCGTCGCTGCAGTGGCCGCCCCTGGCAGATTGGCTACAAGTTGAACCTTCAGGCGAAGATGATACGGCTGCTATTCAAGCGGCAATAGATGCGGGTAAGCCGATTGTCTATTTTGCGGCGCAGGAATATACCGTTAGTGCCCCTATCGAAATTCGAGGCAGCGTGCAAGCCCTGGTTGGTTTGGGGGCTGCTAGTTTGAAAACATCTGGCGCGTTACGCGATTCTGACCAGCCAGTGTTTCGTCTGGTTGAGGGCCGTTCGCCAACCGTTTGGATTGAGGGCTTGGAAACGAATTTGGGCAAAGCCTTTTTTATTGAACAAGCTTCACCGCGATCGCTGGTGCTGAGACATCTTGGCACAGGTGGTTATCGCAATTTGGCTGCGGGCAGTCGATTGTTCATTGAAGATGTAGCTGGCTGGCGCTGGTACTTCCGCCAGCAGCAAGTTTGGGCTTGGCAGCTCAACACCGAAGCCTCTAGCGAAAGCGGTTCAATCAACATCGACAACGAAGGGGCTGACGTCTGGATTTTAGGTCTAAAAACCGAACGAGATGTGCCTGTGGTGACGACCCATGCTGGTGGCCGCACCGAGCTGTTAGGCGGGTTTCTGTACGGCAATCGAGAGATCCCGGCTGGAACCGCTGCTTTCTCTAGTGAAGACGCTAGCCAGAGTTTAGTCTTTGCAGGCTATAACCACGCTTTTGAACCCTACGTGAGTGAAATTCGCCAGGGCGATCGCCGCCATTTATCAGCGTCTGCCGTATATCCAATTAAATATGGCAGGATGATGCCGCTATTTGTTGGCTATAGCGCCGCTGATCGAGCCGTTGAGCAGGAGAAGTCATGAATTCAGCCACCAGCCCCGCCACCAAAAAGGGTTATTTAACCGGCTCAACCCTGATTCTGCTGGCTTTTGCAACCGCTTTCTTTTCGCGCATTTTTGATAGTGCGGGTGCCCCTTCGGCAATTAATTTTCTCCACTTTTTTTCTATTCCGGTTCTATGCGGTCAGGTGATTTTAACGGCAAAAGGTCTTAGCCGCTATCAGCGAACAATTATCGCTAAATTTTATTTGGGGCTGGGTTTGTTGTTAGCAGTCATGCTAACCAGTGCCATTATTAATGATGCGGGCTTGATCAATGTTGTTCTCAGCTTTTTGTTATTAGGTGAGCCTTTTATCTTATTGCTGGCGATCGCTTGTTTGCCCATTGCAGTTGAGCGAATTCAGAAGCTACGTACCTGGCTGGTCGGCTTTTTTATAACTAATATTGTTTTTGCCTACTGCCAGTATGTTTTGTTTATGATTTTGGGCATGCACCCTAAGGCAGGCAATCCAGACTATGTGCAAGGGGTTTTTTATCACTCCGGTGCCGGACATGTGGTAAGTGCGTCTGTGTCTTTGAGTTTTGGCTTCTACTATTTTTTAATGGCTAAATCTCTTCCTATCTGGTTTCGGGCAGTTGTTTTTTTAGGCACTTTTTGGCACATGCTCATGGCCGACGCCAAACAAGTTTTGTTGTCTTTTTTAGTGGCAGGCGTTTGTGTTTTAATTACCAAGCTTAAGAGCCTGGGTGAGGCAATCAAATATTTGTTAGGGGCTGTTGTTCTCGCCCTTGTTCTATGGTGGTGTACACAAAATGTGCCTGCCTTTGCGGCCTTTAATACCTGGGCTCGTCCCGAAATTTATGGGCCAGAGGGTGAGGCCACCTTGCTTAAATCAGCCGCTTTGCGCATTATCCCCACTTATTATGAATCCCCCTTAAACTGGCTGTTTGGGTTGGGGCCAGGTCATACAGTGGGGCGGTTGGGCGGCTGGATGATTGGCGGCTACTGGAACCTGTTAGCGCCTTTGGGAGCCACCATGCATCCGGTGCCAAGCCAGGTTTGGGCAGCGGTGGGGCAAAGCTGGCTTGGGGATCAATCGAGTATGTTTTCGCCGCTGTTTGGCTGGGCTGGTATTTGGGGAGATTTGGGTTGGTTGGGCATAGCTGCCTATCTTTACTTAGCCTTCATCACGCTGCAGTGTTTCTGTGTGGATGATCTCTCAAAGTTTTTAGTTTTTAGCGTGGGTGCTTTTGGATTAGTTTTTAGCCAGATGGAAGAACCGGGCTATATGCTCACCATCTCTATGTTTGTGGGATTGCTATGGCAGGAAAATCTGTTGCGCCGAGCCAACCCAGGTGCAGCCAAAAAACTTGATCGGGCGGCGGCGATTGATTTGCGGCGACCCAAACAGTTGTTCAAAACGCTTTTGCTGATCCAGTAGCTTTAGAATCAAGCAAGCGCTGCTGTTGATTTGTGAGGCTGCTAGAGAACCATGACCGTTGATCGGCTGCAAGCGGTTCGCATTGTCTTGGTCGAACCGGCTGGAGAGCTTAATGTCGGCTCTGTAGCGAGAGTCATGAAAAATATGGGGTTGTCGCAGTTGGTGCTGGTAAAGCCGCAGTGCAACCCCTGGAGTGATGATGCTCGTCAAATGGCGGTTCATGGGGGAGATATTTTGGCAGCAGCGCAGCAGGTTGAGACGTTACCAGAAGCTCTCCAGGGTTGTCAGCGAGCGATCGCCACCACTGCTCGTCCGCGTGATTTGTCAACCCCTTTAGAGCTACCTGAAGCTGCTTTGCCGTGGTTGCTAGCGCCAGATACAGCCGTAAAGCCACAGTCGGCGCTGATCTTTGGCCCAGAAGATCGCGGCTTGAGCAACGCCGAACTGAGTTATGCACAGCGATTTATGATGATTCCGGCTCACCCAGTCTATCCTTCGCTTAACCTGGCTCAGGCAGTTGCGGTGTGTTGTACCTACCTCTATCGCTTTGCCAACGATCCTGATAGACCGAAAGAGGCTGAGACAGACGGGAGTCATCAACCCCTAGCAGCATCGCCCGTAGCTGAGCTATCACCATCGGCAATGGCCTCTTTAGATAATTTAGAGGGATATTTTCAACACTTAGAAGAAGTTTTGCTCAAAATCGGCTATCTTTACCCCCATACGGCAAAAAGTCGCATGGAAAAGTTTAGGCGGTTATTGCACCGAGCAGCCCCGACTGAACAAGAAGTGGCCCTGCTACGGGGAACCCTGCGGCAGCTAGAGTGGGCTTTAGCAAAAGCTTCCTTGCCAGATGTCCCCACTCAATAGACCGCTTAGTTCCCAGCTAATCAGACCGTCGATTTAAGGTTCAATGACTATGGCTAATTACGGCGATCGCTCTCAACCGACGGGATTTCATCGACCCCTAGAGAATTCTCTTTCTGACAACTACGCTGAGACTCCTCAAGCAAGACTTTCTCAGCCAGAGCGAACGCCGCTGTCTCGTCCTCAAGCGGGTTCTAGCCGCCCGCAGCGTCGTCCGCAGCCGTCGGCAGGGGGGGGGAAGTCTGCAGAAGGGTTTAGCCTGCGTCAGTGGTTGGGGGGGTCACCGCGACGCCGACCCGTATCGCGTTCGCAAGCTCAACCTCGACCGCGTTCTGTTTATCACAACCCAGATCCTTCAACCCGGACACCTTCTCCCCCCATGCGGTTGTCAACTCCTAATTTGCCGCCAGAAACAGCTACCCCAACGAACGCCTTTGAGGCCACACCGCGACCGCGATCGCCCCGTTCAGCCAGTAACTCTGCTCGGCGCAGTGCTGCACAAGTGCCTGCGGCGCACTCCAATAAGGTAACGCCTTTGCGATCGCGGCAGGTGTGGCCGCCGCAGGCGTCGAGTAGCCGTTCTGCTCGCCCCGGAGAACGACCAATGCGCCGTGCTGCTCGCCCTCAGATAGTGGCTCCTCCGCCCATTGTTTACGCCATGCGGCTGCTGATTTTAGGCGTGGGTGTAGCGGCGATCGCAGGCACGCTGTTGTCGGTACTCAGCCCTGAACGGGTTGACTATCGTGCCCCTAATTCCAGTAACGCCCCCCCATCTGCTGTGAGTAGCCCCGCCAGACCCCGTTCTACGCTGGTTGGTCGGCCTGTTCAGCTAGGTAGCGAAGTTACCCATCTCAAAACGGCTATTGAAGAATTAGGGACGCTAACGCCGGGATTGACCCAGGCAGTGTTTCTTTTAGATTTAGACAATGGGGCTTATGTCGATATTGCAGGCAGTGAAGCCATGCCAGCCGCTAGCACGATTAAAACGCCTATTTTAGTGGCTTTTTTGCAGGCAGTAGATGCTGGGTTGCTGCAACTGGATCAGCCTTTGGTAATGCGCCAAGAACAAATTGTTGGCGGTTCTGGTGAAATGCAAGCGCAGCCTGCAGGCACCCAATACCGAGCGCTGGAAGTGGCTACCGAAATGATTGTCAATAGCGATAACACCGCCACGAACATGCTGATTGAGCTGCTGGGTGGGCCAGAGGCGCTCAATCAAAAATTTCGAGAATGGGGCTTAGAAGCTACGATTATTCGAAATTTGCTACCCGACTTAGAGGGCACCAACACAACCAGTCCGAAAGATCTAGTGACCTTAATGGCGCTGGTTAACCGGGGTGATTTGCTCACCCTGCGATCGCGCGATCGCCTGTTGGCTATCATGCAGCGCACCCATACCAAGACGTTAATTCCCGCTGGCTTAGACAGCAGTGCGATTGTTGCCAACAAAACCGGAGACATTGGTTCAGCCCTGGGCGATATTGCCCTGGTTGATTTGCCCAATGGCAAACGCTATGCGATCGCCGCGATTGTGCAACGGCCTCACAATGATGGCCGAGCCAGAGAACTGATCCGTCGGGTTTCGCAGACCGTATATCAAGAATTCACTCAAGCCGTCGGAACGCCGGGGGGAACAGCCCCCACTGCACCTGAACCGCAAGTTGAAAGCGAACTCGCACCCCCTGGGTAAAGTCCCACAGCGAAGCTGCCCCCAAAAACAGGTTATGCACGCTGCCTCTGGCTCATCTCTGGCTCATCTAAATATTGGCCACCAGCTAAAGCGCTTTTACCGTCGCTGGCGTTTTTTGCGCCAGCCGATTTTGCCAATCGCGAACGAGTTCGTCTTCGCTGCGATAGGCTTCCCACGTTCCGGTATCAAAGCCGCGGATGGCCCATTGCCCTCGTATCGTATTGCCATCATCTGAAAGCGTACCGCTATAGTGAATCGGCGCATTTGCCTGAGTCAAATAACGCTTGAAAAACTGAACGCTACGGCCAACCACTTCACCGCTCACCTGAGCTTCGCCTAAAGGGCCGTCATCGAGAATGCGACCACTAAGGCTGTTGCCTCCTTGCAGCAGCGTTGCTTCAAATCGGGTGGGAAGATTCGCTTGCCAGTAAGTTCCCAGCCAAGCGCCACTAAGGTTTGCCATACTCAAATCCCAGAGGAGTCTCTCATGCTAACAGTTCGTTGTTTTAAGGCAAAACAGCCCATTGGCTAAGCTATCTCATTCAAATTCATGCCACAACGTTGCCATAACGTTTTGCTAGCGGAGCCGCATTGTAAAAATATGATGAAGTTCTATAAATACCAAAACGCGAAGAAATACTGAGAAAAAATCCTTAATTTCGTCGATATATCTCGCTATATCCCATTCTTGCCAGACAGTTTCGGTCAAGGTACACCCTTACCGAAGAAAAATTCAGTGTAAATACTGCCTAGAGCCAGCAGTCTCATAAAAAAACTATGAAGCTGAGCCAATTAACAAGCTTAAATTGAACCCACTCAGTACCTTTGAGATGGTTGACAAAACTCGTTACTTACTCTAGGAAGATAGCTATGTCAGCGACTGAGATGGCCAACCACAAGCTCCAGCTTCTAGATACAACCCTCAATGTCCAAACCGTTCCTTTAGCAGCTAAAACAGTTTTTTACATACCTGCATTTTTGCAAGATGCCAATCGACATGGGGGCAAAAGACGGAGTGAGCAGCTAGCAGAAGCCCTATTAGAAAGCAGCAATCATATTCGTATTTTCAGATACAAAACCTTTAGCTTTAGCCCCTATTGGTTTTGTGTGCTAGGTAAGCGCAGTTTCGTCTATTGGACTGCTCGTCGCCTTTCATTACGAGGCGCTTTGGGTTACTTGCTATACGGGATGGCGCTAGCAAAAGAACTGACTCGCCTGAAGCCTCAAGCAGTGGTGGTAGAAACGGCTCCTCGGCTGACAATGCTTTATGCCGATATTGTCAGAAAGCTGAGAATTCCTTATTGCTTAGTTCCCCATAACATCGAGTTTATGGTACCGGGTAAACACGATAGCACTTTTGCCAGTAATTTTGCTGTTTATGCTTGGGAGGCGACGCTATTTCAGTCTGCCAAAAAAGTCCTTCCTATTTCTTCTCTCGATGAAACTGTACTGAAATGCTTAGGAGCAAATACAGCCCCTTTTTCGTATTTTCCGACTCAAGCAACCTATCAGCAATTTCAGCAAATTGCTGATAAGCGGCAGCAATTTCAAGCTCAAAATCATTCCCGCTTTGTCTTAATTTTAGGCTCTGCCGCTAATGCTCCTAACCGCCGGGGCATCAAGTCTTTGCTGGAGTACATTAAGTCAAGCGCTGCTCTTAAAAGCAAACACTTTAAAGTGGCGGGTCATTTTACCGAGCAGTTTGCCAACTATAGGGCTGACAACATTGACATTGCAGGCACTCTGGATGAAGAGACTTTACATAAGCTGCTAATTGAATGTGAGTTTGTGTTGTTGCGGCAGCCTCAAACAACGGGTTTTATGACTCGTTTGGTGGAACTCAATTTATGCGGCATTCCAGTTGTTTTGTTGGGCAGCTATGTCCAGGCTGAGAGTTTAGCTGACTTTGGTATTAAGTATTTAGATAGCGAAAAGCCTTCCATAGAAGATTTGTTGTCTCCTATTCCGGTTTTACAGAAATTTACCAAGCCTCTATTGCCGGATCTAGAAATGGGTTTAACTTGAGCTGAAACTAAGCTTAAGTAACCGCTAGCGCCTCTTTGTTTGGTTCGATGGAGGTAACCTGTTATACTCCCTTCGGTGTACCAGCCAACAGCTCTGGGCTGTTAGACTGACGCTAGGCAAAGGTGGTCAATTTTTCAGGGGTGTAAAGCTGCTAAGATCCCTGGCTATCTCACTTTTGCTGTTAAATCCTAGCTGAGATAGCTGCTATATGCGTCTGTTTATCGTTGCAGCGCTGGCGATCGCGCTGCTGGCTATTTTGTTTGCCGTCCAGAATACTAATTTAGTCACGATCAATTTATTGACCTGGCAATTTAGAGAATCGTTGGCATTGGTACTGCTAGCAACGCTAGCTATCGGAGTTGTCATTGGTCTGTTGGTTTCCATGCCCGCTTTAATTCGGCGCGACTGGCGTAACTCGCGCTTTAAACGGCAGGTTGA
This sequence comes from Almyronema sp., assembly GCF_052168255.1. Classification (NCBI taxonomy): domain Bacteria; kingdom Bacillati; phylum Cyanobacteriota; class Cyanophyceae; order Nodosilineales; family Nodosilineaceae; genus Almyronema; species Almyronema sp. The sequence continues at coordinate 222,138 of NZ_JBQLZL010000042.1, forward strand.
TAGTTTGGAAGCGCAAATTACCGCCGCCCAGCAAGATATGGCCGCTCAATCTGAAAAACAGGGGGCTTTGCGGGAGAGCTACGACACGCTACTTGGCTCATTAGGGCTAATGGACAGCGTTACAGGGTTGCTACACCAGAAAGCGCTGCCACAGACGGTGTCTTCTCTCCTACGGCGTTTGTATACTGAGGTTGAAGATCCGCACTATCGTTCTGTGTGCTTATTTTTGATGCAAGCGGAACCCACAGCCCAGCAGACGGGCATTTTAGCCACGCAGGAAAAACTGCTGTGGCAGGCGATCGCCGACATTTTGCAGCAAAACGCAGCGGTTGAAAGCTGGCTTTACAGCGATGGTAAAGGCCAGTTTGCCTGTACCGCCACCGGGCTAGACGAAAAGCAAGCGGCTGACTACGGCGAAGCTCTACAGGCGTTTGTGGTCAAAAATTCGGTGCCTTTGCAAGATGGCTCGGTTGTAGACGTCAACTTAAGCGTAGGGGGCGCGATCGCCAATCGCAGCCACCCTACCGATGGCGTGACGCTTTTGCAGCAAGCAACAGAGGCGCTGAATCAGGCACAACAGCGAGGGCGTAATCGCTTTCGGCTATTGCAGGTATCTGCTTAGTCGTTGGGCGTGTGTCTGGAAAAGACGTAAATTCGCTGCGTTTCTAATTGCTGACACAGTTCCGAGGGTTGTATTGCTTCGGGATGGGTATTTAACCGAAAAATTTGCCGATCTAACTTAACCTGCAAATTCATAAACGGATCGCCGCCAGACGACACCATAAACTCTAGCTGGCTGATAGTTGGCCAGGTGGTTAGCTGGTCTAAAATTTGGGCGATCGCCTGCAAATAGGGATGATCGCAGTGTTGATACCAGTCAGCCGCGACCAAATCAGGCTGGTCTAGCCCCAGGTTCACAATCAGCGAAGCCCGACCAAACAAAGCGATCGCCACTGAACGCGCTTCTTCTTGCAGACGCAGGTCGGATTGCTCTACTAGATGTCGTAGCTTTTCTAAACGCTCATACCGCTCAGTGACCGGAATTGTGGCTTCTTGCCAGTGAACGGCGATCGTCAGCAGATAAGACTGCAACAACAGATGACCCATCTTTTTGGCTTTGGTTGCCAAATATTCAGAATTGTAAGAAGTCGCTTCGATCAGCAACGGCACCCGATCGACCATTTCAAGGCCATAGCCTTTAAGGCCAGCAATTTTGCGCGGATTGTTGGTGATCAAACAAAACTGCTTGACCCCAATGTCATTGAGAATTTGAGCGCCAATACCATAGTTGCGCTGATCAACTGGCAAACCCAGTTTTTCGTTAGCTTCTACCGTGTCGAGTCCCATATCTTGCAAAGAATAGGCTTTGAGCTTGTTAATTAAGCCAATTCCCCGCCCTTCTTGGCGTAAGTAAACAACAACGCCCTCGCCCGCATTTTCAATCATTTTTAAGGCCGCCTGTAGCTGCATACGACAGTCGCAGCGGAGCGACCCCAAGGCATCGCCTGTCAAACATTCGGAATGGACGCGCACCATCACAGGGGCTTGAGCAAACCTGGCTGGATCCCCTTTGACCAAAGCCACATGCTCAGAATCGTCTAGCAGGTTGCGATAAGCATAAATTTTGAAGTCACCGAACTGACTGGGCAGATCAGCGACGGCTTCGCGATGGATGAAGCGCTCGTGGCGAAGGCGATAGCTAATCAAATCGGCAATACTAATCAGCTTGAGCTGATGCCGACGAGCATACTCTACCAGGTGGGGCAGACGAGCCATTGAGCCATCAGGGTTTTGAATTTCGCAAATGACTCCTGCCGGATACAGCCCCGCTAGCTTAGACAAATCGACAGCCGCCTCAGTATGACCAGCCCGTTTGAGAACGCCGCCTGCTTTTGCCCGTAGGGGGAAAATGTGACCCGGTCGGCGCAAATCGCTAGGTCGGGCATTGGGGTTGATGGCAATTTGAATGGTACGGGCTCGATCTTCAGCCGAAATACCTGTAGTTACGCCTAAATGCAGAGCGGCATCAATGCTGACGGTAAACGCCGTTTGCTCATTTTCATCTTCAAAGGCGCTGTGGCTAACCATCAGCGGTAAGTCGAGTTCATCTAGGCGCTTCCCCGTCATGGCTAGACAAATGAGCCCGCGAGCTTCTACCGCCATGAAATTAATCATATCGGGCGTGGCAAACTGGGCAGCGCAGATGACATCTCCCTCATTTTCGCGGTTTTCGTCATCTACCACTACAATCGCGCGGCCAGCCGCTAAATCGGCTAAGGCTGATTCGATCGAATCAAATTGAAAATCCACTTTAGCCGAGGATGCCGTTGAATCAGCATCAAAAAAAGGGATTCCAGAAGGATTTGACACAACAATACCTGTAACACTTTGAATTAAATGCTCTTGTTTGATTGTAGTCTTGGCGTCTACGAGAAAGCCTGACGCTAGGCGGCGATCGCCATCTAGCAACAGCCTTGGCTAAAAATGTAATTGCCCTGAAGCACTGCCCAGCTTTGGCAAACTTAAAAATTCAATCGTTGAACACAATTTAGATATCAAATATTGCGGTAAGCTCCAGCAAAACTCAGATTTTGGTAATACAATTCAGCAGCAGTAACGTTACATCAGCCGTTACTAAACTGTTGTCGATAGTGTGGACTCGGTTAGATCAATGGGAGACTCGGAACGAGTATCGATTGGAATTGTAGGGGCATCGGGGTATGGGGGCGTGCAGTTGGTGCGGTTGCTCAAACATCACCCCCATGCCGAACTTGTCTATTTGGGGGGCGACAGCAGTGCAGGCAAGGGATTTGCCGATCTCTATCCTCATTTGGGACACGCAGTTGACTTAACTGTAGAAGCAATTGATCTAGAGGCGATCGCCAATCGCTGTCAGGTAGTCTTTCTATCTTTGCCAAACGGCTTGGCTTGTAAGATGGCACCTACCTTGGTGGAAAAAGGCTGTCGGGTTTTAGATCTCTCAGCCGACTATCGCTTTAGAAACCTAGAAACCTATCAAAGCTGGTACGGCATTGAGCGCGATGACGCTGAGGTGGCGGCGACGGCGGTCTATGGCTTACCAGAACTTTACCGCGATCGCATTCGAGAGGCGCAATTGGTGGGCTGCCCAGGTTGCTATCCCACCGCTAGTTTGCTCGCGATCGCGCCGTTGCTCAAGCAGGGATTAGCCCAACCGGAGAGCTTGATTATTGACGCCAAGTCGGGCACTTCTGGCGGGGGGCGTCAGGCAAAAACACATTTGCTCTTAGCTGAAGCCGACAACTCGCTAGCCGCCTATGGCGTAGCCCGCCACCGCCACACCCCCGAAATTGAACAGACTTGCAGCGATCTCGCAGGTCATGAAGTGATGGTGCAATTTACGCCCCACTTAATTCCAATGGTGCGCGGCATTTTAGCCACCGTTTATGCCACGATGCGAGATCCAGGGCTGGTACGAGACGACTTGCTAACAATCTATTCCGCTTTTTACCGCAACTCAGAATGGGTAAAAATTTTGTCGAACGGTTTGTACCCTCAAACCAAGTGGGCTTGGGGCACCAATCTTTGCTACATCGGGATTGAAGTGGATCCTCGCACGGGTCGAGTCATTGTGCTCTCAGCCATTGACAATTTAATGAAAGGTCAGGCAGGTCAGGCGGTGCAATGCTTCAACTTAATGATGGGCTTTGCGGAAACATTGGGTCTACCCAATCTGAGCTTTTATCCCTAGCGCCAGACGGTTAGAGAAATCGCCAGTCAATGCCAAGCCTCTGGCTTGGTATCTTTTTAGATTTTTTAGAGCTATTAGGGGTTGTAGTCTGGTTCAGTCCAGACGACGGTGCGCTGTAACGGTGATTTGCGCCCACTTTGCTCTTGCATAATGCTGCTAGCCTGACTGGGATCAAAATAACGGCTAAAGTCAGTCCGCAGCTCAGCCGTTTCTGTTTCCGCTTGCTTGACCGCCGTATCAACCGCTTGCAGGCGTGCCCTTTGGTTTTGAAAATAGGGCACAAGCTTCATCAGCGCTGATACGATCGCGGCTAGCAACAGCAGATTAACCGCTAGCTTGGCACCCACCTCTAGCCCTAACGCCAGCGGTGACTGAGCCGCCAGATAGGCAGAACGTCTGCTTAAACGACGCTGTCGGGGCGGATAAAGGCGGCGGCTTTGAGGAGAAGTGACGACGTTTAGAGGCTGCGGTGCGGTCATAGAAACTGTTAGCGCCGAAATAATGACTTTGGCTACAGAATAGCGCCAATTCTACGAGAACACAGCTAAAAAATCTAGCGATTTTTCTAGAAAACCTATTTACCAGCATTTAGCGGCTGAGAGAGCGGCTGAGAAAGCCATTTCACCCCCCCGTTAGGCGATATTGAAGCGGCTAAAGTCTGCGGCTCTAGGCGATCGCCGCTTGAGTATTTAGCCCTGTCTCAGCGATCGCAGCCTAAATAAAGACCCTAGACAAAAATGCCTAGAGTCTTTTTGCGTTAGTTTTAAGCTAGGTCTGTTTTGGCCGCAGCCTTTAAGTGAGCCGACTAGGCGACTTACTTGTAAAGCTCAGTGGAAAGACGCAGGGCGAGAATGCCCGGAATCAAAGCCACTACAAGGGCAACGTATACCTGAGTATCTGATAAAGACATTGTAAGACTGTTCCTTGACGTCACAATAGAGAGTCATCAGTCATTTTTGACTAAAATTGCTAACGCTAAGGCATGATCGACATTATCTGTTACACACCGTAATTTCTTTACCTTAGCGTTCTGGACAATAGGGTTTGTGCTGAATGGTATCAATGGCTACTTATGGCAGGCTAGCTCAGCAGGCATAAATTAAAAGGCAACTCTACACTAAGAATAATAGTCGTCAATTTTGAGTTGTTTTAGCTGCGATCGCATTATTCCTTTTATCGTTAGATCCTTTTATCTTTGAGTACTTCCCGCCCGATTCGCACTCATTTTGACCGCCAGGTGAGACGCCTGCAGCGAGATATCTTGCGCATGGGTGCTTTAGTCGAAAGTTCTTGTTTACTCGCTCGCGAAGCCCTCTGCGATCGCAACTTAGAAGCTGCCAAAAAGCTCAAAATTCAGGATCGCCAAATTGACCAGTTTTACCGCCAAATTGAACTAGACTGCATCAACCTATTAATGCTGCAGGCTCCAGTAACCCAAGACTTACGACTTCTCAGCGCCTTTATGCAGCTTGTGCGTGACCTAGAGCGAATTGGCGATTACTCCAAAGATATTGGTGAAGTCGCCATCAAGCTGTTTCCTTATCCGGTTGACCCCTGCATTGGTCGAGTCCGCACCATGCTCGATCGCTGTCGCTCGATGGTTGCTCTAAGCCTAGTCGCTTTGTCTAACCTAGATGCCGAAACCGGAAATCAAATCAAAGACAAAGACGATGCCGTCGATCAAGACTATGAAGAACTCTACACTTTACTGGCTCATCAGCGCGATATAGAAGGTGTGATCGAACCCATTGTGTTACTGGTATTAGTCATTCGCTATCTAGAGCGAATTGCCGATCATGCTACTAACATTGGCAAACGAGTAGCCTTTATCGTCACCGGGCAGCGAACCTAGAAATAAGCCGAGCAGTCAGCAGACGTCGAGTTAGACGTGAATATGTAGAAGTGTAAAACTCGGCAAATTTGAGTTGAATTTAAACAGATTAGGCTATAACGGGTTTGACAGGATTCCGCTTAGTACGGAAGGATAGATAAAGTGTAGATATGTTCCGGGTAAGGCCCTTACAGTACACGGAATAATCCATCACTTTATTCTTACTCTGCTGAGAGGAAACTCATTTGGACTGTGAGTTTTGGTCTGTTGCGCTGAGGCAACCAAGAGGCGAACAGTTCAGAGGTGATTTCCTGCCACTGGGGTAATTGTGCCGCTAATTAGCATAGCTAGGCAGATTCTCCAGGTAGCCTTACAGACTGCAGAGAAAGCTGTAAGCAAGCGGACTCAGGTTCGTTTGCAAAGCTTGCTGAAGGGGACTGCCAGAAACAGGTAAATATTTCGGACATTATCAAGGACGCTTCACTCAATGGATTTCTCAATTGCCGCTTTGCTTGCCAATTTTAACCATGACAAATCGGTTACGCTCAAAACTTTAGAAAAAAAACTTAACTGTAAGGCGGCAGAAAGCACTCGTATGCTGCAAATTGCCGTCGATGCCCTAGAGCGAATTGGCATTCTAGAAAAAGACCGAGGTAAATACCGTCGGGTGGAAGAAGACGGCGTCGTTGAAGGTAAGCTGCGTTGTTCTAGTAAAGGCTTTTGCTTCGCGATTCAAGACGAAGAAGGTTCTGAAGATATTTATGTACGAGAAAGCCATCTCAATACGGCCTGGAATGGCGATCGCGTTTTAATCAAAGTCACCAAAGAAGGCAGTCGGCGGCGCAGTCCGGAGGGGGAAGTCAAGCTTATTTTAGAGCGGGCCAATACATCGGTGCTGGCACGGGTTAAAAAAGAAGACGAACAGTACCAAGCCGTCCCCTTAGACGATCGCTTACTGTTTGAACTCGAACTGCAGCCCAACGGTAAACCCGGCATTCTACAGCAGGCAGTGGATCAACTCGTCCATATTGAAATTTTGCGCTACCCTCTAGGCCAAGAACCGCCTAAAGGTCGAGTTGCCCAAATTTTGGGCAGTGATGCGGAAGCCGCCTCCGATTTAGATATTGTCTACTGCAAGCACGACCTGCCCCGAAGCTTTTCTGAAGAAGTTTTAGAAGCTGCTAGAGCTTTGCCTACGCGAGTTCGCAAAGCCGATATGAAAAACCGAGTAGATTTGCGTGAGCAAATGACCCTCACCATTGACGGGCCAGACGCCAAAGCAATTGACGATGCCTTAACCCTACAAAAAACTGACTCAGGCCACTGGCGCTTGGGCGTTCATATTTCAGATATCTCCTACTATGTGCCGATGGGGTCTGCAATTGATCGCGAAGCACAAAAGCGAGGCACTTCGGTCTATTTAGGAGAAGAAGAGGTGCCGCTGCTGCCGCCGCCCCTTTCAGGCACCTTAGGGTCGCTGTTAGCGGGTAAAGATCGCTTAGCCCTTTCTCTCATCGCTACCCTAGACGATGCGGGCAGTGTGGTGGAATTTGAAATTCAGCCAACCATTGTTAACGTTGACTATCAGCTCAACTATCAGCAGGCGCAGGCGATTTTAGAGCGCTCAGAGGCAGAGGCGCTCGAACGCTTAGGCATTAAAGAAAAAGACATTAAAAAGTTCGAGCCGATCTATGAACTGCTCGATCAGCTTTTTCAACTCAGTCAAGCGGTGAAGCAGCAGCGCCATGCGCGGGGCGCTTTTGAGCTTAATTTACCAGAAGAGTCTTTTCCAACAGAAGCCGACAGCAAACAAAAACCTTACGTTTCGCCCAAGTTCCAATATGACGATGAAGGAGCTTTAGGGGCAATGGTGGTGTCTGCGCACCTACCTGCCCGCATTGTGGTGACTGAGTTTATGCTGCTAGCCAATCATCTCGTCGCCGATCACCTCAAGGCTCTCAGCGTTCCTGCTATCTACCGTGTTCACCGCACCCCTGATCCGGCTGATGTGCAAGAGTTGATTAAGCTAGCCAATAACATGGGGTTGGATCTGCAGCTAAAAGATGAGGAAACGGTTCATTCTCGCGACTATCAAAACTTTGTTGAGCAGTTTGCCAACTCCAAGGCTGAAAAGGTTTTAACTTATCTTTTGCTGGATTCGTTTAAGCCTGCTTTTTATAGCGTGCATCCCGATACCCACTTTGGGCTGGCGCTCGAAGCGGGTTATACCCATTTTGCTTCGCCGATGCGTCGCTATCCAGATTTGTTGGTGCATCGCGTCTTACATGCTGTTTTTGATCAAGGCCGCGATCGCCGCTCAACGCGATCTAAGGAACGGGTCAATCTGCACCACAGCAGCAGCCACGGCAAAATTAACTGGGGTGTCTTACCACCCGATATTCACCACGAACTCGAAGATCATTTTTCTCGCATTACGGTGCATCTAACTGAGCGGGAACGGCTAGCTCAAGATGCCGAAGCCGACCTAGAAGGCTTGAAAAAAGCCGAGTTTATGCAAGCCCATACGGGCGAGGTCTTCCACGGCCTCATCACGGGGGTACAATCCTACGGTTTCTTTGTTGAAATTGAAGAACTGCTAGTCGAAGGATTAGTGCACGTCAGTTCGCTCAAAGATGACTGGTATGAGTACCGTTCGCGCCAGCAAAAGCTGGTAGGCCGTAAAAATCGCAAGCAGTATCGCTTAGGCGATCGCGTTGAAGTTCAAGTCAAAAGCGTAGACTACTACCGCCAGCAAATTGACCTGCTAGCCGTCGGCGGGGGTAGCGAAGCCGCAGACGACGACGATGACGACGATCTAGAAGACGGTGTCGAAAGCGCAGTAGATGAAACAGACGGCTACGATGAGGACAACTGATCGGCCACTGATTTTAGGTATCACAGGGGCTTCGGGTCTTATTTATGCTGTGCAAGCACTCAAACACCTGCTTGCGGCTGACTATGCCGTAGAACTGGTGGCTTCTAAATCAACCCATCTGGTATGGCAGGCGGAACAAAGCCAGCGGATGCCTGTAGAACCCGTTCAGCAAGAAGCGTTTTGGCGCGAACAGGCTGGTGGGGTGACAGGTGGCAAGCTGCGTTGCCATCCCTGGGGAGATGTTGGAGCCACGATTGCGAGTGGTTCGTTTCGGACGTTGGGAATGGTGGTGATGCCTTGCAGCATGAGTACCGTTGCTAAAATAGCAGCAGGGCTGAGTTCTGATTTGTTAGAGCGGGCTGCTGATGTTCAGCTCAAGGAAAAGCGTCCTTTGATTGTGGTGCCGCGTGAAACGCCGTTTAGCTTGATTCACCTGCGCAATTTGACCACCCTAGCCGAAGCTGGAGCGCAGATTGTGCCTGCCATTCCAGCCTGGTATCACAATCCGCAGACGATTGCCGATTTGGTCGATTTTGTCGTTGCCCGCGTGCTTGATCAGCTGGATATTGATTGTGTGCCTTTGCGGCGATGGCAGGGGCACCTGGAGGAAACCAGAGAATGACCACAACTCGTCTGGTTGCGCTTTTGCTAGCCGTAGGCGCTTTGGTGCTCTTTGCGGTGCAAAATACATCGCCCGCTTTGCCGCTCGTATTTTTGGGTATGCAAACACGGGCGTTGCCAATCGCCGTTTGGCTGGTAGGGGCGATCGCGGCTGGAGCGATCACCGCTTTATTGCTGGCTGGATTAATCGAACTTGCAGGCAGCAACTCGCGCTCTGAACCGCGTTCTAACTGGACGCAGCCACAAGGCGATCGCCCCAGCGCTGCCCGCTGGCAGACGCCACCAGCCCGCAGCGATCGCTCCCAAGCAGCCTCACCCCCCCCCAAAACGGCAAGCCGCGATCGCTCACCGCAAGAGGCCGATTGGGAAACCTTTCGCTCCCCCGAAAACTGGGACAACTGGGGCGAACAGCCTGACCCGGATGCCCCGCCGCCGCGACAACCTCCCCGTTCTCGGCGGCAGCGAGAACAGTATCAAGTGGAAGATTCGCTTAATGAACTAACGCAAGGGTGGGAAGACTGGCAGGCGGAAAGTCCTGCTACTGGCGCTAGCGTCGCAGCCGATTTGCGCGATACGGATGATCTAGAAGCAGGTTGGGAAGATTGGCCAGACGATATGGCTGTAGAGGATTCCAGCCCGCGCGACTACGAAGCGCCCGCATCCCCCAAACGGGTTTATCAGTCCGGTTCAATTTATGCTGAAAGCTACCGTGGGGACGACGAAGCGGCTAATGTTCACCCTGATGGGTCTGCTGCTGGCGAAACGGCTATCGGTGGCCGCGTGGGAGAAGATGGGGTTTATGAAGCCGATTACCGGGTGATTATACCTCCCTACCGCAATCTGGACGAAACGGATGATGCAGATTGGCCAACAGGCGATCGCCCTTCAGCTCCTTAGCCAACCCCGGTTATCGCGTCTGGCTCGCTCGCCACTGATTAAAGCTAGAGCGGATAGCCGTTTGGCATTGCTGTAAATAAATTTGGGCGGCGCGATCGCTGGCATGTTCAGTCAAGCAAGCTTGAAACAGAGGCATTGCCAGCTGATAATTTTGCTGTTGATAGAGGGCAAGTGCTTGCTCAAACTGGGCTTTGGTCAATTGCTTTTGGTGGCGGCTGGCGGCTGGGTCAGCGTCAAAAACTTCGTAGATGCGTAGCGACTGAGATTTACCGCGCACAGCCACTTGAGCAATCAGGCGAATGGCATAATCGTTGGGGTTATAAAGCTGTGCCAGCGTATGCTCTGTAATCAGGAGCGACACGCCGTATTCTTTAGTCAGTTTTTCTAATCGGGCGGCAACGTTGACCGTGTCGCTAATAACGGTTGTATCCATCCGGTGTTGGCCGCCTACCGTGCCCAACATCAGCGACCCGGTATTGATGCCAATGCCCATACTGATAGCAGCTTGCCCACGCACCAAGCGACTCTGGTTGTAATCTTGCAGCCGCTCTAGCATCGCTACGCCCGCTTGCACAGCATCATTGGGAGTGCTGCTAAAAAGAGCCATAACCGCATCGCCAATGTATTTGTCAATAAACCCTCCATTATTGACAATGGCAGGTTCCATACGGCGAAAGAAAGCGTTGATAAATTGAAACGTATCTTCCGGTGACATCGCTTCTGACATGGCCGTAAATCCTCGAATGTCGGCGAACAGTACCGACATTTCTCGCTCAATTTGGTCGCCCAGTTGAACATCTACAATGCTGGCGCGATCAAGTAGCTGCATAAACTGACGCGGGACAAACTGCGAAAAAGCCTGATTCACCTGAAACAGTTCATCGGTAAACTGTTTCAGACGGCGCTCGTTTTCGTGGAGTTCTGCAATCAACTGCGCCTGTTCGCGGTTAGCCTGCACCAGTTCTTGTTTAGTCCGAATCAGTTCTTGGGTTTGATGGTAGCTGTTGAGTGCCTCTGTAACGGTCAGCCGCAAGTCTTCTGTTTGCCAAGGTTTGGGAATGTAACGATAGAGATTAGCATTGTGAACGGCATTGACCATCGCTTCTAAAGTGGCCTGTCCGGTCAACATGATTTTGAGAGTGTAAGGTGACAACCGATGCACCTGCAGCAGCAGTTCATCGCCTTTAATCCCCGGCATAATATAGTCTGAGATCACCAGCGGAATTTCGCAGCGATCGCTGAGCAGTTCGGCGACAAGATCCAAAGCATCCTGGCCGTCGTCTGCCATCTCAATTAGATAGCGATCGCCAAAAGCCTCTTTCAACTCTGCTTTGAGACTTTTGAGTACGGTTGTCTCATCGTCTACGCAGACGATCGCCTGTTTGTTCATGACTGGGGTAAGCCTGTTTTGACTGCTTCGATCAGCTCCGCTTCAGACCAAGGTTTAAAGAGACAGCGATGCAAATTAGCCTGAGACTTAGCCCGTTCGATCGCGGCTGCATCTGCTTGCCCGGTGAGCATCACCTTGGTAACTTGGGGGAACCGTTGATGCACCTGAATTAAAAATTCGTCGCCTTTCATCCCTGGCATCAGCCAGTCTGAAACAATCACAATAATATCAATGGCGTCTTGACTGAGTTCATCAATCACTTCCAACGCGTCTTCGGCGTCTTCGGCAATTTCATAGTAGTAGCTGTCCCCAAAGGCTTCTTTAAGCTGGGTTTTCAAACTGTCTAAGACGACTTTCTCATCATCAACACAGAGAATTACAGACTTAGGCATAAGACTAAACAAGTTAAACAGCTAGTTGAGCAGGGGGGCTGACTTCAGCCTGTAGCGCCAAATTTGACGGTAGCCAAAGGGTAAAAACGGTTTGACCCGGCACAGAGGTTACCCGAATGGTGCCCCCGTGGCGATCGACAATTTTTTTGACGATGTTGAGTCCTAGGCCGCTGCCTTCGCCAGCGGGTTTGGTGGTAAAAAAGGGTTCAAAAATCTGACGTTGAATGTCAGGCGCAATGCCTTTGCCGCTATCGGCGATCGCCACTTCTACCCCTTCTCCCTGCGGCTCGACTCGAATACAAAGACAGCCAGAATAATCCATCGCCTGTAGCGCATTGTGAATCAGGTTAGTCCAGACTTGGTTAAGCTGATCTTCAAAACAGCGAATTAGGGGAACGGCTTGATAATGGCGCTCAATCTCTACTCCCCGCTTGAGCTGATTGTGATAAAGCATCAAAGCCGTTTCAATGCCATCTGTTACCAGTGCTTGGGTCGTTTCTCCAGACTGGTCATACCGGGCATAGGTTTTGAGGGCGAAAATAACTTTGCTAGCGCGATCGGCTGCCATCTCAATGGTTTGAATACCGCGCTGAATGCCGGAGAGTTTGTATACAGTCTCTACGATCTGATCGCTGTCGGGGCGCAGCAGCAAAGGCAAAAACGCTTCGGTTTCTTGGTAAAGACCGATATCAACGAGCATATCGGCAATCGTTTCGGCTTTGCTGACGCCTTGCGTTTGGAGTGTTTGCGTCAGACTTTTTCTAAACTTGCGTTCTTCGCGAGCCGAAAGCAGCGAACTTGCTTGCAGCGATCGCTGTAAAAAAGCAATTAGCTGGGTTTGCTCTGGCTCTGAAAGAGACCGTAAGAGCAGAGGTAGTCGTGTCAGGGTCTGTTGTAAAAACTTGGCTACGCTGCCAACCGAGGAGCGAATAGCGCCCAAAGGGGTATTAACCTCATGGGCAACGCCAGCCACTAGCTGCCCTAAACTCGACATTTTTTCTTGATGGATGAGTTGCGCTTGGGTCTGGGTCAGTTCGCTAAGCGTTCCTTGAAGGCGATCGTTAGCGGCTTGTAATTCAGCCGTTCTTTGCACAACCCGATATTCCAACTCCTGATTAGCTGCCGCTAGCGATTCTTTAGCAATTTCTAAATCTTGATGCTGCCGTTTGAGAATACGGTTAGCCCGCGACACAATGGCAAACAGCACTACATACAAAAGCGCCGCTCCGCCCACCATGCCAAGCAAAATTTTGAACTGGTTTCGCTGCACAGCCTGCATCGGCAAAGTGACATCGGTGTAAAGTTCAAGCACGCCCATGACGGGGTCATCAGTTCCGCCTGAGCGAATGGGCACATAAGAAGAGACGAGACGGCGATTGGCTAGCTGGGGGACATCGGCAAAGACGGTGCTGCCATGCTTAAACGAAGAGGCGGTTTCACCGCTTTGAGCGGCTTGAAATCCGGCTGAGGCTGAGCCGTCTAAGCCTGTTTGAGCGGGCACGGTGGAGAAAACAACTCGCCCTGCCTGGTCGAAAATTTTAACCTTAATAACGGGCAGTCCCTGCGTTTCATTCAAAATCGCCTGTCGCAGTTTTTGGGTTTCTGGGGAATATCGCAGCGCCTTTGGACTCAGCGACTGAGTTGAGGTGAGAAAATCCCCATATTCTAGCCAGAGAGAATTGGCAAACGATCGGGTCAAAACCTGATTGTTGTGCTCTACGATTTTGACCAGGTTCGCTACAGCACTTTGGCGATTAAAAACGCCGAAGGCCGCGATCGCAATGGCAAAAGCCGTCAGGCTAGTGGCTGAAAAGTAGCGTGAAAGGTTAAACATCAATCCCCTCAGGCTAGGGCAAATTGTTTACAGTCAAGAGTGCCCAACCGCTGCTACAAACGCGATCGCTAATTTTAATAGCGCTAGAGAATATCTATCGAGCCAGTTGCCGCAGCCAGCGAGTCACCACCAGCACAATAAACCCACCTATTAAAAACAGCCAAACAACCCCCGAAGCAGGGCCTAAAACAGTTCTAACCCGTTCGTAGTTAGCGCCTAAAACATATCCCATCAGGCTTAAAAAACTAATCCAAACCACCGTGCCAAGCGTGGAATAGAACAAAAAAGGTACCATTGGCATCCGGGTTAGACCCGCTGGAATCGAAATGTAGGTGCGAATTCCAGGCACTAAACGCCCTAACCCCACCGCCAAATTGCCCCGACGATGGGCAAACCAACTCACAACTCGCCGGACGTCTTTGCTAGAAAGCGTCAACCAGCGCCCATACCGATCAGCCCAGCTTTCTAGCTTTTCGGCTTTGACCGTGCGCCCCAGATAGTACCAGGGAAAAGCGCCCAAAATAGATCCCAAACTGCCGGAAAGAATGACTAAGCCTAAGTTCAGATTGCCTTGAGCCACCCCAAAGCCAGCCAAAGGCATAATAATTTCTGACGGAATTGGCGGAAACAGATTTTCTAAAAACATTAGAAAAACGATTCCCACATACCCCATTGAGCCAATTGTGTTAGTAACCCACTCCAGCATTAAATTGTGTGATTATCCTTTATGAATTAACGCGAGGTGACTGCAACGTCTGCCAAATTTGCCCCAGCACTAAGGGGATCAAACTCATGCCCAAAACCAAACCCCATCCTGGCCAAGTCGGATGAACCGTTTGCAGTGCCGGAGATAGACCCGGTAAATAAACTGCGCTTAACAACAGTCCTGTACAAACCAGAAGCGATCCCCAAACGTAAGGATTACTCACAACTTCATTTTGCACAATCCCGGTGCCGGGGGTGCGCATATTAAAAACGTGCCACAGGCGACCAAAAGCCAGCGTCAAGAAGGAAGTAGTGACAGCCTGCGACTCATCTAGTCCGAGCCACCATCTTGCAGCCAGAAAAGCTGCTAAAACGGCAGCCGCAATAATCAGACCATAGCCGCCAATGTTCGTCCAGTGCCGCCAGGTTAAAACGGGTTCATCCGCTTTGCGAGGCGGACGCTGCATCATGGTTTCGTTGCCTTCGCCGACCCCCAGCGCTAAAGCGGGAAAAACATCGTTGACAGCGTTCAAATACAAAATTTGCAGCGGCAGTAAAGGTAAGGGTAGACCCGCTAAAGAAGCGATCGCCACTGCTAAAATTTCACCGACATTGCCTGAGAGGAGATAAAAAGTAAACTGGCGAATGTTGCGGAAAATCGCCCTTCCCTGGGCTACCGCTGCCACAATGCTAGAAAAGGCGTCGTCCTGCAATACCATAGCGGCAGCTTCTTGAGCGACCTGGGTACCGCGCCGCCCCATCGCAATGCCAATGTCGGCTTTTTTAAGCGCTGGTGCGTCATTAACGCCGTCTCCGGTCATGGCAACAATATCGCCATGAGCCTGATGCAGTGAGATTAGATTTAGCTTTTGCTCAGGGCTAACGCGGGCAAAAATTTGTACTTGTTCTAGCTGAGTTTGTTCCTCGCTACTCATGTCTTCGAGCGGACGCAAGGCTTTGCCTTCTCTAGCTTGAGCTTCTTGTTGACC
Source organism: Almyronema sp. (assembly GCF_052168255.1). Lineage (NCBI taxonomy): Bacteria > Bacillati > Cyanobacteriota > Cyanophyceae > Nodosilineales > Nodosilineaceae > Almyronema > Almyronema sp. The sequence continues at coordinate 237,402 of NZ_JBQLZL010000042.1, forward strand.
CACTAGCCCTACGGCAACGCCAATATTACGGGCAGTAATCACCTGATCGCCAGTGACCATAATCACGCGAATGCCTGCCTGATGACAGGCTTTGAGCGCGTTGCCAACATCCTGACGAGGCGGATCTTCTAGGCCGACAACGCCCAGCAGCGTCAGATCTCGGTAGGGTTCGACTTCGGCTTGATCGGCGGTTTTGGTTGCTAAGGCTAAAATTCGCAGACCCTGCTCGGCCATTTGCGTACACTGATCTTGCCAAAACTGCCGTTCAGAGGCGGCTAGGGGCTGTATGCCCTCATCGGTTAATTGATGAGAGCAGGCTTTAAGCACAGCTTCAGGAGCACCTTTGACCGCAAAACGATAGCCTTTTTCAGCTTCATGTACCGTCGCCATCATTTTGCTCTCTGAGTCAAAGGCAATTTCGCGAACTTCAGGGTAATCTTGCTGTTGCTGTTCCGGGCGAATATTGGCCTTGGCACTGAGAACCAAAAGGGCGATTTCCATCGGATCGCCAATCAATTCGTCTTCCGCTTGTTCAGGTTTGGGTAAAGAGGCGTTATTGCACAGCACCGCCACTTTTAACAGTTGTCGTAAGGCGTTGTTTTGAGTGGCTTCAAGCGGATTGCCTGATTGCAAAAACTCACCTGATTGCTCTAAGGCATCTCCTGTGACTTCAACGCTGCCTGTTGCCAGCGCAACTTGCGTTACGGTCATCCGGTTTTCGGTGAGGGTACCCGTTTTGTCGGTGCAAATAATGCTGGTTGCCCCTAAGGTTTCAACCGCTGAAAGCTTATTAATCAGCGCATTTCGTTTAGCCATGCGCCACATGCCTCTGGCTAGGGCAACAGTCGCTACAATGGGTAACCCTTCTGGGACGGCGGCTACTGAAAGGGCGATCGCGGTTTCGACCATTAGCACCAGATCTTTACCGCCTAAAATACCGGAAATAGCGACCACCACCGCGATCGCCAGCGTAATCCAAATGAGACGGCGACCCAGTTCATCTAAGCGCTTTTCTAGCGGTGTTACCTGGTCTTCGGCTTCAGCCGTCAGCGAAGAGATTTTGCCTAGCTCAGTGTCCATGCCTGTTGCAACGGCGACCCCTTCTCCAGTTCCCCGCGTAACAGCGGTGCCCTTAAAAAGCATATTTTCTTGCTCTGCCAAGGGACGTTCGGCGGCAATGGCTGCTGTCGTTTTGCTGACTGGCAAAGATTCTCCCGTCAGCGGTGATTCATCAACCTGTAGCTTAGAAGCTTTGATCAGGCGCAAATCGGCTGAAACCAGGTCTCCCCCCTCTAACACCACAATGTCACCCGGCACAATGTCTTCTGCCGAAATAACCTGCACTTCACCCGCGCGGCGCACCTGCGCCTGCGATTTACTCAGTTGCTTGAGTGACTCCATTGAACGGACAGCTTTGACTTCTGTGAAAAAGCCAATACCAGCGTTGAGGCCAATAGCAATTAAAATCGCAATCCCTTCAATCCATTCTTGAAAAGCAAACGAAAGGACAGCCGCGATCGCTAGTAGCGCGATGATAGGACTTTTAAACTGGGTGACAAAAATTTCCCAACTGCTGCGTCGCGGTGCTGTTTGCAACTGGTTAGGCCCATGCTTTTGGTAGCGTTTTTTAGCTTCAGCCGGATCAAGCCCTCGCTCTGGCTCAACCGCGTAAGTCTTTAAAGCATCGTCAACAGACTGAGATCCAATTACACTGCGATCGCGGCTATCACCCACAAGAGACTCCGAGTTACTGCAAAACTGTAGACAAGGTCGATTCCCAACTCTAGGTCGTAGCCTCTGCTGGTAGATCTACCGGACTACAGATCTTTAGCGGCTCTGAAAAAAATCTTTACGCCAGATGGGTCGTTGACCCAATACGGATCCGATTAAGATCTGGGGTGAGGGTGACGCTCAACTAGCGTCTCTGGCTGGCGTTACCAGCGTTCTTGCCTGTCGCTTGGCTCAGAATCTATCTCAGGGAAGAGTAGAGCGATCGGTTCTGCTGACATACTAAAGGCCATAAGGGAACGCAGGGCGCGTGATTTCCCCAGTCACGCGCTTTTTTGCTGCCAAAAAACAGGCGATCGCCAACGCTTTTTACCCTGCAAGTTTTACAGCGTTAGGCGATCGACATCTGGGTTAGCTAGGTTAACTCAGAGCTAATTATTAAAATACTGGTAATAACTGTCTGTCTCAGAGACTTCACTTTGCACTTGCGTTTTGTTTGACTTAATTTCAGCTTTCATCGCCAGCAAAGCCTGAATTTGACGCAAAAAGTCTTCTATAGAAAAAGGCTTACGTAGAAAACCGTTGGCTCGGGCGGTTGCTTCTCTGGCCACATCAATTTCTTCATGGGCAGTCATTAATAAAATCGGCATGAAGGGCAAATCAGGATTGTTGCGGATATGCTGGAGCACTTCATAGCCATTCATCCTCGGCAGCATCACGTCTAGCAAAACTAAATCCGGAGGAGACTGCTCAATTTTTTCTAGGGCGGTTTGGCCGTCTTCCGCTAAGGTCAGGTTGTAGTTTTCATCTTCCAAAATCGCCTGGATTAGAAACAGGCTATCGGGCGAATCATCTACAGCAAGAATGTGACTTTTTTTAGGAAAATTATCCTGGCTTAGCTTTTGCGAAAACATGTTATTAAACTGGCAGTATGCTATCTTTCATTATTTTCTTGTTTTCAAGCAGAAAAAACCTACTCAATAATTAAAAATTTTAGACAACAGCTGTGATTTTTATCACCCCCCCAGGGATATAATCGCCTGCTCTAGTAGTGTTCCCAGGTATTAGAAACCGCTACAGCAGCTAACTCCTTCCTTTATTGTCAACAGCTTGTTTGCTGAATTTATTGCGCTGATTGAGCATGACGCAAAAATTTTTCAGCCGTCACTAGATTTTTTTCGGGGACAGTTCCCGTTTCGAAAGCGGTTATGTTGTCTAGGGTGGTTTGGGCAATGTTGCTCAAGGCTTCCTGGGTAAAGAAGGCTTGATGCCCCGTGATTAAAACGTTCGGAAAAGTCAAAAGCCGCTGAAACGTGTCATCTTGAATCACTTCATTAGAAAGATCTTCAAAAAATAAATCGCCTTCTTGCTCGTACACATCCAAGCCCAAATAGCCGAGCTTCCGTTCTTTGAGCGCCATAATCACGGCTTCTGTATCAATCAGCCCGCCGCGACTTGTATTGATCAGCATCACACCAGGCTTCATTTTTTGCAGCGCAATGCTGTCAATCAGGTGATAAGTCGTGGGCACTAACGGACAATGCAGCGTCACAATATCGGCAGCAGCCAGCAAGTCATCGAGTTCAACGTACTGAACCCCCAAGGCTTCGCAGTCTGGATTCGGGTTAACGTCGTAGCCCAGCAGATGACAGCCAAATCCGGCTAAAAGTCGAGCCACAATTTCGCCAATTTTGCCTGTGCCGACAATTCCAACCGTTTTTTGATGCAGATCAAACCCAATCAGCCCGCCGAGAGCAAAGTTGCCTTCGCGCACCCGGTTGTAGGCGCGATAAATTTGACGATTTAGCGCCAGTATCAACCCTAAGGTATGCTCTGCCACTGCATAGGGTGAATAGGCTGGCACCCGAACTACGGTGATTTGATGCTGTTCGGCCGCTTCTAAGTCAACATTGTTGAAACCTGCACAGCGTAACGCAACTAGCTCTACTCCGTGGTTGGCTAGCTGGGTTAGGGTATCTGCATCTAGCTGATCGTTAACAAACACACAAACACCCGTAAATCCCTGGGCGAGTGGCGCGGTGCTGGCATCAAGGTGAGGCTCAAAGAAGGTGAGATCGTGCTGCTGATTGCTTTGCTGAAAGAAAACACGGTCGTAGGCTTTGGTGCTGAAGAAGGCAATCTTCATTACTGCGTACTTCTGTAGCGGTATTCAAATCAGAGTTTGGTGGGCTTAAAAACAGTTAAATCTTAAAAAACAATTAAGTCCTGAGAAAGAAAAAACAGATTTAACGGTTGGCTCTACTTTGCCTAACTTTTGAGCTGAAATTAGCGACTAGAGACAATTCTCACCAGCCAAATTACTAAAAACATCAGCACAAAGTAGGAAGCCATCGCTACCAATAAATTGACATCAAAAATATTGAGATTGCCGTTAAAGGTAGGGCTGATAAATAACGTGGAAAATGGCGTTACGAAAGGCTGCGAGAGATTGTAGATAATGTTGGCAAACGTGTTGTCAGGGTTGGCTCCGCTTAGTCGTAGGATAAAGCGCAATAGCAGCAGTAATTCTAAGGCACCGACTAAAAAATAGATACCTTGTTCGAACTTGCGGGCGATCGCATTTTGGTGAGCCGATTCTAGATAGTGTTCTTCACGCTGTAGGCGCTGGCGTTCAGTCTCTTCGGCAGAGAACTGCTGATAGTTGTCGTCTTGGTTAGGATTGGGGCGATCGTTCACAATGCCTCCTGCGTCTCATCGGGGGCAACGCGCTGTCGGCGTCAGCAGTTGCTTATCCTAGCATCCTCCAAAAGCTTCAGCCTGTGAATGGCCTATAGGCAGAAAAAGGTGAGTAGGACGAACCCACCCACCTAGCACAGGAGTTACGAGGAGATACGACAACAGTCAAACGCTGCTAGTCGTCGCACTATAAGAGATTAGTGCGCCTCTACTATTTCATAGGAATCGGGCGAGGACTGTTCATTTTAGGAAAAAATTTGGAATTTACCATTGCCGTGCGCTTTGCTCAGTATTGAAAAAGCTTAATTGCACAGGGCTACAGCTCAATTTCTTCGATCGCTTCAAGGTTAGGCAGGGGTGGGGCTGAGGGCGGGGCGAAAGCAGCCAAACTGCGCTGACAGCGAATGGCAAAGGGGCAACTGGGACAAATGCCCTTAGCAAGATCAACTTTGGGTAGAGCGGCTGGCTGCGATCGCCACTGGTGAAGTTGAGCCGTTAGCTGGCTTAAGTCGTGGCGTGTCTGCTCGTGCTGCTGTTCACTGTATTGAAAGGTTTGTTGCTGGGGTTGTAGGCGCTGGCTCTGGCGATCGCGGTGGCGGACAAACCAATAGGTGATTGAAATTTGATGGGGGCTAAGCGTGGTGGTTTCTGCCAGCACATAAGGATATAAGCGAGTTTGCCAGTCTTGGGCTAAAAACGTGCGATCGCGAGGTTGCAAGTAGGTTTTCCAGTCGATGATCTGTCCTCGCTGCGGCTGAAGAATGATCAAATCGTAAATGACCGTCAGCAAATAGCCGGCAAATTCCAGCGTGCGGCGGTGTTCGCTTTGACGAAAGCTGGCCAACTCCGGCGCAAATAGCGCTGGGGCAGCTTTGACTAACTGCTCAAGGCTTTCTTGCAAGTCGGTTTCGGTAGCGGCGAGGGCGTCAATGGGTAGACCCAGTTCGCGTTGCTGCATCAGTAGGTGAAACTGACTGCCCCAAGCGACGTTAGCCTGCTGGTCAGCCGCTAGCGGCAAGCCTAGTTCGTCAAAGTAGGTATATTGAAATTTGCGCGGGCAGGTCGTCAATAAATTCAGCGACCCTTGAGAAAGGGGTAGAGGAGGCTGAGGCGTGGCCAGCGAGACTGTCATAGGGTTTGGACTGTCTGCAACAAAACTGATTGCATCCGTGTCAATTATCCTAGACCATTTGCGGATAGGGTGTTTTTGAGCGCTAAAAACAGGGTGAGGCGTCAGAAGTGGCTGACGCCAGCGCCGATTGACAAGCGCTAAATTGACAAGTGCTAAGGGGGGCTGTGATGCTTTGCCTATTGAGCCTATTGCTAATGTCTAGCGCTGTAGCCACAAGCGTTAAACCATTTCAATGGCGTAAGCTGCTAACAGAAAACCTTTCATTCTGCCCTCTGCCGCCTTTTGCCTTTAGCCATAACAAAAGCTGTAACAAATGAGATACACGAGCCGTTGCAATGGATAGGGATCTTCGCCAAGCAGTGTTTACGCAAGCCCGCGATCGCTTTGAGCGAGTTGGTCAGTGGTTGGGGTTAGCAATGGTAATTTTGCTGATATTTCAAGTGCTGACGTTACAGCCCTTTATCAGCCTGAGTCGCCAAATCGCGCAGGCTCAAGCCCATAGCCAACAGCTTGCGCAAATACAACCCAGTTTTGAGCAGCTAGAGGCTGCTATTGAGGCGACTCAGCCCTATCGTGAGCAGATCAACCAAGCTGCCGATGAAACAGCCCAAGCGCTGATTGCTGATTTTGCCAGTTTAGATCAAGTCGTGCAGGAAATTCGCTCTGAAGCGCCCTCTGCGGTTGCTAACCCCGATAGCGCTGAGCCAGCGGCGGCAAGGCTCGTCCCCGTTCAACAGCCATCGTCAACCGCAGAAAGTGCCCCACCCACCGAGTTGGCGCTAACACCGACTTTAGCCGCAGAAATTCAGCAGGTGAATGAAATTGATGCCCTCCGAGCCGTTTTGACGCCTTACCTGCGCAGTGAAATTATTGATCCCCGGTTTGCCCAGTTGAATCGGCGATTGGAGGATATTGGCGCTGAAATTGAGGGTAAAGCTGACGATATTCTGGTGCAGACTGAGGCCATTCAGCGGCAGGTGAAAGCCATTCCGGCAGCGACCCCGCTCGCTCAGCAGACGACTGCACTACAGACACAAGTTGAAACCATCAAAGACCGGGTGGCGACGCTAGCGGTTCGTCCGCCCGCCGACAATGACTGGTGGCGAAGTGCCCGTGGCAAGGTGGGGGTAACACAGTCGATCGCTAACGTTGCGGTTGAAAAATTGCTACCCACCAGCTTAGAAACCGCTGCGAATCAACTGACTCAAGATTTGAACACCCTGCTTAGCCAGCAGCAAGCGCTACAAGCAGAACTGGCTCAGGCGATCGCGCTACTGGAAGCTGACTTTAGCACCCAGCAAGAAAAGCTAGCGGGGCTGGGTACGCCCTTCAAGTGGGTGGCTTTGGATTTAGACTTTGCGGCGGCTCGATTTCCGCTATTGCTAGCTGGGATATTGTCAGCTTTGTTGGCATGGCAAAGTCAGCGTTTGCAGGCGTTGGCGGCGGCGATTTGCTTTCAGCCTGCACCCCGTCAAGCGTTGTGGGACTGGTACTTTTACCAAACGCGGGGTTTGGTGACGGGGTTGTCACTGCGATCGCTCAAACAAGTTCAGCAAAACTTATTGCCCATTGGCCTTTTGGTTTGGGTGGCGATCGCGGCTTTTCAAGTCTCCTGGCTAGAACAGGTGAGTTTAGCCGCAGCGCTACTGATGCTGTTGCTGGCTTGGGGGCTGTTGCTGCTGGCTTTTGAGCAGCGGCGGCGGGTGTGGCAGCAGGGGCTATCGCTGAGTCGGCGCGAGGAGGCTGAGTCGCCCGCCGCCCCGATAGACGAAGCCACCATTTAAGGGTGGGTCTTACTCAAAACAAACACGCTGCCTTCGTTGCCACGACCTAAACGTAGATCGTGATCTAAATAGGTGATTTCTAGCCATCCCTGCTGGCGATCGCGGTCAATACTAAAGTCTATGGCCTGCAAAAGTGACAGCTTGGGGGTATTTTGCAGCTTGTGAATGAACTGTTGAGGTGAACGGTAGTCTGCTAGCCGCTGCAGGGCTAAAATGCCGCGCTCAAACTGGACGTTGACTCGCTGATCAGAAACAGGTTCAAAGGTGGCGGCAACCGCTACCAGCCCTTCTAAAAACGGTAGGCTGCTCACCTCGGCAATGTTGTAAATTTTAGCTTCAGTCGGACGCACACATTGATAAATTGACCCCAGCGTTAACAGCGGCCAGCGGTCAATCCCCAGCAGCTCTTGGCTAGAGGTATAGAGCAAGCGCCAGTCGCCAGCTAACAATTCTGGCGCTTCTAATGGCTTTGGAGTAGGGTTGTAGTCTTCTAAGCGGGCGATCGCGGCTAAGATAGCTGTTTTGTCAGTGGGGCTAGCTGAAAGTCCACGGTTTTTTGTGGCGATCGCCGCTTTAAGCTCAGCTTTTGCTAACATGCTAGATTCCTTCCCCTTTCAGCAATTCACCCGACTCAGGCTTTTTTACAAGAAATATGTCTAAACGTCGCGGTTTGTTGATATTAGATTGACATATGCTAGAAGATGGGCTATCCATCCAATGGTAGACTCGTCATGGCACGAATCGAGCGGCTAGTTGCGGTGAAATTATCCCAGCAAACAGACCGTTTTTACTAACCAACGCTGTTGAACCTCAATTTTGGAGAGGCCAATTTAACTATGGTATACAACCCCTCACTGCGACAAATTCCGCGCGATCAGCCAGCAGCGGTGATTCCCCTACAGCAAAACGCTTCCATCTTGGATTGGTTAGAAAAATCAGGACGACTGATTGCTCGCGATCCGGTTGAAGTGGTCAAGTCTGAAGCCGACAACGAAGAAATTACCGACCTCATGGGGAATGACGACAGTTTTGAAGAAGACGAGGACGATGATCTCGATTTAGATGACGACTAAAACCCATTGAGCGGTTGGTCGTAGTCAATGTCGGGTTATTGTGGCCTGTCATCAAGCTGAGTATAAGCGTTTGGCCAAAATAGCGCAGGTTTTACTGAAGCTGCTATTTTGGCGTGAAAGGTGTGGTGTGAGTGTAAAGGGTTTGCCGTGGATGCTAAATTTTTCTCGACGAAGTCGATTGATTTGTCAGGGATAAAGCTGCTGTGGATCATTACTAGCAGCTTGGGAGTCGCTGCGATCGCCTTAGATGCGATCGCAGCACGGTCGTTTTTAGGCATGAATTCTTTGGGATTACCGTTGCTGTTAGCAGCGGTTTTGAGCGCAGGTTTAGGTCTGTGGGCGGTTCCGTTGCTGCGGGCGCTCAAGGCTGGGCAGTTTATTCGGGAAGAAGGCCCGCAAGCCCACCTCAAAAAAGCCGGAACGCCAACTATGGGCGGTATTTTCTTTGTGCCAGTAGCCGTTGTCGTGGCCTTGGTGCTGACGGGCTTTTCCAACCATGTTTTGGCCGTTTCTGCCTTAACGCTGGCCTATGGACTCATCGGCTGGCTAGACGACTGGCAAGTGCTGCGGCGGCGTTCTAACAAAGGCATTTCTGCCAAAATGAAGCTGGCGCTGCAGATTGGTTTTGCTGTGCTGTTTTGTCTTTGGGTGCTGGGTACTCAGCCAGCATCCTTGACTACGGTTACCTTGCCTTTGGGACTGTCTTTACCGTTGGGCTTTCTGTTTTGGCCGCTGGCTGGGTTTGTTTTGGTGGCTGAAAGCAACGCCACTAATTTAACCGATGGCGTAGATGGCCTAATGGCGGGAACTGGCGCGATCGCGCTTTTGGGTTTGGGGGCGTTGGTAGCGCCGTCTCACCCTGACCTGATGGTTTTTTGTGCGGCTTTAAGTGGCAGTTGCTTGGGCTTTTTGGCTCACAACCGCAACCCGGCCAAAGTGTTTATGGGCGATACAGGCTCTTTAGCCCTGGGAGGGGCTTTGGCTGCCGTTGGCATTCTCAGCGGCAATTTGTTTGGGTTGTTGGTGGTAACGCTGCTCTTTTTTGCGGAGACGGTGTCTGTCATTTTGCAGGTTAGCTACTATAAAGCCACCAAAGGGCCTGACGGCATTGGTAAGCGCCTGTTTAAAATGGCTCCGTTGCATCATCACTTTGAGCTATCTGGCTGGTCTGAGGTGCGGGTCGTAGCGACTTTTTATGGCATAACCGCTATTTTTGCGCTGGTGGCTCTGGCAACGCTTGCCTGAGCAAGGCGATCGCCCGCTAGCTGAATACTGAGTGAATAGCGCTGTTCTGACTGGTCAGGACAGCGCTTTGCGATGGGAGTTATGAATGCTGAACAAACAGTAGCCAAATTCCAACTAGCGCGACGCTAGCGCCTCCTAAAGCTCGCAAACTGACGCGATCGCCCAACCAAAGCGCAATCGGCAAAATGAAGAGCGGACTGGTCGCCATGAGGGATTGGGCAATACCCGTTGGCGCAAACTTGAGCGCCGTTTGTTGTAGCCAAAGAGCCAGGTAAGTGCCTAAAACAGCAGCGACAACAACAACGCCTACCAAACGAGGCGATCGCAGCGGTTGAGCATCTCGCCCCAATCGCCTTTGGGCTAACAGCAAAACCAGCAGCGTGATCACACCTCCCACCAGCCGCAGCAACGTACTCCACAGCGGATCAATGCCTGTACCTGTCAGCGCTGCCCGCGAAAGCACCACGCCAATGGCCTGCCCAAAAGCGGCTAAAAGCCCCCACAAAACCCCGCGCCAGGGATGAGCCTGCACCGGATTGACATCGGGCACCCGCTCAGAAATGACCCAACTCACCCCCAACAACGTCAGCAACATACCTAACCAGGCACTTAGCGATAGCACCTCAGCCAAAAAAATCCAGGCGATGAGGGCGGCTATTGGCGGGGCTAACGATTCCATCAGCAAAACCCGACGCGCACCCAGATGGTTGAGGGCGTTGAAGTAAGCCGTATCCCCTAAGCCAATGCCAATGATGCCGCTGAGCAGTAGTAAGCCTAACGCCAGAGGTTCAATGTTTGAGGGCTGGCTTCCCCGCAGCCCCAAGGTTAAACCCACAAACGCGATCGCCAGAAGACCCTTAGACAGGTTGAGCATCAAAGGCGAAAGGCGTTTACCCAGGCGGCCAAAAATAACCGTTGAAACAGCCCACAAAAAAGCAGCTACCAAAGCTGCCAGTTCTCCTGTGAAGCTAAACCCAGCGTTTAATAAGTAGGCAGACATAGATGAGTCAGATTAAGGCGACTAGGTCAGTATTTAGCGTTGGCTACTTGCTCACACTTTCATACAGCCTTTCAGAGGGCGTTTAAAAAGTGATCTGCTGTAGCTTTAGACACCTGCTGATCCCCTGTCCCCTGCTGAAACAAGGGGAATCAAAAGTCCCCCTCGTTAAGGAGGATTTAGGAGGATCTCCACTTTTGCGACAAAAAATAGGACTTTTCAAGCAGTCTTTCAGATGCATCCGTTCTACTCGTGCTTTTGCAGACTTAACAGGCAAAATCTACGGGGCTTGTAGCTGCTCTGAAACCTGGCGAATTACACTCGCTTCAACCTGGTTAGTCACCTTCGCCTCACCAATGCGTGTTGGCAATACAAACCGTACCTGACCGTCTTTGACTTTTTTGTCAGTTTTCAGGGTTTCCAAAATATCGTTAATCGACAGTTCTGCTGGTATGTGTGTGGGCAACCCTGTTTTTTGGATTAAAGCTAGCTGGCGATCGCATTCGGCCTCAGTCCACCAACCCATCTCCGCCGCAATTTGCCCTGCCGCCACCATCCCAATCGCCACCGCTTCACCGTGGTTAACACTGCGATAACCCGTCAGGCTTTCGACCGCATGACCAAGGGTGTGACCATAGTTAAGAATTGCCCGCAGCCCGCCTTCTTTTTCATCTTCAGCCACCACTTCCGCTTTGGCTTGGCAAGAGCGGGTGAGGATAGATTGCAGCAAATCGGCTGAAATATGGCGAAGCTGATCGAGCCGTTCTGCCGCTTCTAACTGTTCAAACAAATCCACATCCCAAATCACACCGTACTTAATCACCTCCGCCATGCCCGCCCGAAACTCACGGGCAGGCAGCGTCTTTAAAACTTGCGGATCAATGAGAACCAAACGCGGCTGGTGAAAAGCCCCGATTAGATTTTTGCCCTGGGGATGATTCACCCCGGTTTTACCACCAATAGAGGCATCCACCATTGCCAGCAGCGAAGTTGGCATTTGCACTACGGCAATGCCCCGCAGCCAAGTAGCGGCAGCAAACCCCGTCATGTCGCCAATTACCCCCCCGCCCAGCGCTACCATCGCCGAACCCCGTTCTAGACGGTTTGCCAGTGCGGCATCGTAGAGCTTTTGCACGGACTTCAGGGTTTTGTAGCGCTCTCCGGCTGGCAAAATGCAGTGGCTCACCTGAAATCCAGCTTGAGTGAGCGAGGCGATCGCCTGTTCGCCATAATGCTTAAAAATCACTGGGTTAGACACCAGCAGCACTTTTTGCCCAGGTTTGAGTAAAGGCTGCTGGCGATCGCTCAGCCAAGCCCCTACCTGTGTTCGCACTTGGGGCGCAATCACAACATTGTAGGCTTGCTGGGGCAGCGCCACCGAAAGAATAGATTTCATAGGTTGAATGCGAGAAGGGAAGCGGACGTGCTTCAATAATTCTTAGCAAGTTATGAGGAACGAACGCAATGGGCGCTGCAATTACTTACCTGCTTTTACTCGGTGTAGCTTTTGGCACTGCTATGGGCCTATTCTTTGGCTTGCGGGCCGCTAAGCTGATCTAACAGATCAGGGGCGCTATAGATCACGGCTAAACTCAGCCACCCTAAAAGGTTAACCCGGGCCTCATAGAGGGTGACATCAAACAGCGAAAACAGCCCGCAACTAAGAAAAGCCAGTCCGTACCCCCCAAGCAGCCATCGCTGAGCGGGGGGAATTTTTGTTTGTAGCAAAGCACGGGTGCCGCGATAGCAGCCCCAACCCACCAGGAAGGTAAAGGCGATCGCGATTGGCAGTCCGGCTTCGGCGGCGAGGTGGAGCCAAAAGTTATGGGCATGGTAAATCCGCTCATAACCCGGAATGCTGTTAGGCACATACAACAGCTTGTAATTGCCCAGCCCAATGCCCCAAATTGGATGCGCTTGAATATGCTCAAGGGCAATCCGCCAGACAGCCAAACGCGGATCGTCACTAAAAAGACTGACCGAAAGCTGACGTCCGCCGACACCTCCCCAAAGAGCCGAAGCCGCGATCGCAACGATACCGCCTAAGCCCGCCAGTTTGACATAGCCGTGCCGTTGCCCGCAGATCGTAACGATGACCACCTCCGCGATCGCCACCAGCAAGCCATTGCGCGAACCCGCGCAAAAAATACCTGCCAAAATTAGCGCCACCGATAGATAAAGCCATAGCGGTTGTTGCCGAAGACGTTGCCCTAAAAAAGGCCAAGCCCCAACCCTTTCAGACCGGGGAGACTGGCTCAACAGTAAACCCAGGTTTAAGCCTAAAACCAGCGTTAAGTAGCAGGCTAGGGTATTGGGATGATCAAAAATAACGTTGGCGCGGTGGCCAAAATTTTCGTCGAGGCTAAGGCGATAGAGCCAAGCTAGCACGGGCGACTGGGGCGACTGAGCGATCGCGCTCGGAGACATGAGACTATATTCAGCGATCGCCAGCAGATTGATCGGCATCGTGGTGATCGTTAGCCAGCTAGCCCATTCTTCTAGCTGGGCTAAGGGTTGTGGCAGAGTCGGCAACCCGTTAACTAGCACCCCTAGCAGCAGAAAATAGGGTAAAAAATTGCTCAGTTGGAGCAGGGCTTCTGGGCGATCGCTAGCAAACAAGGTGCCTATCACCAAAGCCACAGCTAGCGCCACCCAGCCCCGCTGCCACAGCCAAGCCCAAATTTCTCGCCCTGAGGCATAGAGACACAGCCCCATGAGCAGCACAAACCCAATCAGACCCACCCAATTAACAAAGGGCAGCAAAATCAAGCTGACGGTTGCCAGATAGGCCAGCGTAGGCCGCACAGACGGTTTAACCAGATTAGTAGGCCCCATAGCCAGTGATGACCACCCAAAAAGTGCGAATCAAAATATAAACATCGAGCCAGACCGACCAGTTACGGACGTAATAAGCATCTAGATTAACTCGTTCTTCATAGGGGACATGGTTGCGCCCGGAGACTTGCCAAAGCCCTGTAATTCCAGGTAAGACTTGCAGATACAGCTCAAACTTGTCGTCATAGCGCCAGATTTCTTCAGTAATAATCGGTCGGGGGCCGACCAGACTCATCTGGCGACGCAGCACATTCCAGAGTTGAGGCAATTCATCTAAGCTGGTACGCCGCAAAAAAGCGCCAACGCGGGTAATTCGCGGATCGCGTTGCAGTTTTTGGTCGCGCAGCCAGAGCGCTTTAGCCTCAGGGTGACTAGAGAGATATTGCTCTAAAACCTGAGCGGAATTTTTCACCATTGAGCGAAATTTCCAGGCTTTGAAAATTTTGCCATTTTGGCCGATGCGGGTGTGTCCATAAAAAATTGGCCCTGGTGAATCGATTTGTACCGCGATCGCAATCAGGCCAATTAGCGGCAAGGCTAAAATGCCCAGGATTAACGTCAGGCTGTAGTCGAGCAGGGCTTTTAGCAAGCGCGGCCCTGGCAGCAAAAGCTGCTGGCGAATTTCTAAGCCTAAAATGCCACCTAAATCGCGGGCAGCTACCCAAAGGCTAGCAATGCCAAACAAGTCAGGAATCACCAGCATGTGCGGAAAGGTCTGGCCGTGCAGGCTAAGCAGTTTGAGCAGCCGCTCACGGGGCACCCCTGGCATGGCCGCGATCGCATAGGGAATTTGCTGCTCCCGCACCAGGATGGGAGCCAGGGATAAGCCGCCAATCACAGGCACTCCCGCTAAATCGCCGTGCTTTTGAGGGTTATCGTCAAGCACTGCCACGGGTTTAAGGCCAATCTGCGGCTGCCGCTGCAGCATCCGAATCACCATTTCCCCCGTTTTGCCTGCACCTAGCACCACCACCGGATAGCCCCACCAGCGGCAAGGGGCAAACAGCGATCGCAGCCCAAAGCGGCCTAATAAGACAAAAGCGATAGACAACAACCAGGCCATCAAGAAAATGCTGCGAGAATAGGCTTCGCCTTCGCGAAATAAGAAAATAGCTGAGCCAAGCGCCAGATAAATTAGCGTTGTTGTCAAACTGGTTCGCCGCAGTTCATCCACCGGGCTAACCGTAATTCCTGGATATAAACCCGCAATGCCATAGGCGACTATAAACACGCACAGCACTGGCCAAAGTGCCCCATACAACTCGCGGGTAAATTGGCCATCAAAAAATAGCCGTATCTCTACACTCAGCCAACTGGCTAGAAAAAGCGCCAGAAAATCAGAAACTAGCAGCAGGCCAATGGTGGGTAGGGGACGGGTTAAAACCTTAAATTGAGTTACCGCAGGTTGGAGGGTTCGATAGAGAGTCATTACAGGTGTACCGGAAGTGCCGCCGCATCACCGTAACTACTCTAGGACATCACCTTGCTGAAATTTCAGGTAAGTTGCGGCGACAAAAGCTTGAAAATCTTGCTGAAAGCGTTCGATGCTAAAGCGTTCGGCATTCTGGCGAATTTGTGGGGGGCTAAAGCGCGATCGCATTTGCTCAAACGTTTTAACCGCCTCAGCCAGACTTGCCGTTGTTTGTTGGGCGAATAAAAGTCCGGTTTTATCGGGAATGACCGTCTCTGTCGCACCGCCGCGTCCGTAGGCAATCACGGGGGCACCTGCGGCTTGAGCCTCAACAGGGGTAATGCCAAAATCTTCTTCTGCGGGAAAGATAAAGGCGCGGCAACGTTGCATATAGTCTGTGACAACGCTATCGGGTTGGGCACCGAGTAGCTGAATAGGCGGACGGGCGATCGCCTCTACTTGTTGCCGCTGTGGGCCATCGCCAATTACCACCAGCGGCAACCCTAGCTGGGCAAAGGTCTGCACCGTTAGATCAACTCGCTTATAAGGCACAAAGCGAGAGACGCTCAGGTAAAAATCTTCTCTCGGCAAGTCGGGGCGAAAACGATGGACATTGACGGGGGGATAAATGACTTTGGCCGGACGGCGGTAAGTGCGCCAGATGCGGCGAGCAATATAGCGCGAGTTAGCCACAAAACAATCTACCCGATTGGCGCTAGCCACATCCCACAGCCGTAAGTAGTGCAAAATCAGCCGGGTTAGGGGACTTTTTAAGCCTTTGTTTAAGCCAGCCTGCTGCAAATACTGGTGCTGTAGATCCCAGGCATAGCGAATAGGCGTATGCACATAGCTAATGTGAAGCTGATCAGGGCGCGTGAGGACGCCTTTAGCAACGGCGTGATTGCTAGAAATGACCAGGTCATAGGCTGATAGGTCAAACTGTTCGATGGCCAGTGGCATCAGCGGCAGGTACTGGCGAAACTTTTTGGCTGCTAGCGGTAATTTTTGAATAAAAGACGTGTTGACGGGTTTGTGCTGGATAAAATAGCGCAGCTCGGCTGGCAAAAAATCGACTAGGCTATATAGCTCGGCTTGGGGATAGATCTGTAGAATCTGCTCGACAACCTTTTCTGATCCGGCATGGCTGACAAACCATTCGTGGGCGATCGCCACTTTCATCGCGTTATTTGAGTAAACATAGAGACATGTTAAAGTTTGATGCGGATGGTCATGCGAGTTGCTTGCCCTAACCAGTGATTAAAGCCGTTTTTTCAGCATCTGAGACACTGCCGTGAGTCAAACTAAGATTCCTATTCTCGATCTCAAGCCTCAGTATCAAACAATCAAAGCTGAGATTCAAGCGGCAGTTAATCAGGTACTAGAATCAGGTCAATTTATCTTGGGTAGCGTCGTACAGCAGTTTGAGACGGCAGCGGCGGCTTACCTGGGAGTCAAACACGCCATTGGCGTTAACTCAGGCACCGATGCCCTCATCATCGGGCTAAGAGCGCTAGGAATCGGCCCTGGCGATGAAGTGATTACAACCCCATTTAGCTTTTTTGCTACCGCCGAGTCGATCAGTAGCGTTGGGGCTAAGCCTGTTTTTGTCGATATTGATCCCCACACGTTTAATCTCGATCCGCAGCAAATTCTGGCTAAAGTGACGCCGCAAACCAAAGCGATTATGCCTGTGCATCTCTACGGCAATCCGGCGGCGATGGCTCAGATAGTTGAAATTGCGGCTGAACACAATCTCAAGCTGATTGAAGACTGCGCTCAGGCGTTTGGTGCGGTGTATAAGGGAGACTGCGCAGGCTGTCAGCAGGCTTGTGCTGAAACCGTGCGCCAAGACTTAATGGGCAAGCGGGTCGGCACCATCGGCCAGATTGGCGCTTTTTCCTTCTTCCCAACTAAAAATTTGGGTGCCTATGGCGACGGTGGTTTAATTGTCACCCATGAAGACGCGATCGCAGATCTGGCTCGAATGCTGCGAGTTCACGGTGCTAAAGAGCGCTACCGCAATCAAATGTTGGGCTATAACTCGCGTCTAGATGCGCTGCAAGCGGCGATTTTACAGGTAAAGCTGCGCTATATCGATACCTGGAACCAGCAGCGACGACAGGTCGCCCAAGCCTACAATCAGTTGTTGACGGGCGTAGCGGGCGTAATTCCCCCCACGATGTCTGATGGTCATGTGTTTCATCAGTACACCATCCGAATTTTGAACGGTCAACGCGATCGCGTTCAGCAAGCCCTAGCTGACCAGGGCATTAGTACCATGATTTATTATCCGGTGCCGCAAGATCGCCTACCGATTTACTGCGATCAGTACCCGATTAACCCCAACAGCCAAGCCCTGGCTGAGCAGGTTTTGAGCTTGCCAATTTGGCCAGAGCTAGAACTCAAGACGGTCGAGAACATTGCCCAAGTGATTGTCGAGAACTTAGGCATCCACAATTAACCCCCTCCTCTCTCCCCATCTCCCCTCTTCTCTGTTCCATCAGCCCCTATCGCCATACAGCGCTTCATAATAGCCCTGATATTCACTCGACAACAGCGGCTGCCACCAACGACGATTAGCCAAATACCACGCGACTGTTTGCTTTAACCCCGTCGCAAAATCGTACTGCGGTTGCCAGCCTAGATCTTGCTGAATTTTGCTAATGTCCATGGCATAGCGGCGATCATGCCCTGGGCGATCGCGGACAAAAGTAATCAGTTGGCGCGCTGGCGTAACCGGCAACTCAGCCGCATCGCTATCCATCAAGTCGCAGAGTTGCTCAACAATTTCAATATTTTTGACCTGATTGTTACCGCCAATGTTGTAAGTTTCACCTGGCCGAGCCTGAAGCAAGACCCTTTCTATGGCTCGACAATGATCTTTGACATGCAGCCAATCACGAATATTTTGACCGTCGCCATACACAGGTAGCGGCTTACCCAGCAAAATATTCACACACATCAACGGAATCAGCTTTTCCGGAAACTGATACGGCCCGTAATTGTTAGAGCAGTTGGTGATCAGCGTGGGTAAGCCGTAGGTATGGAAGTAGGCTCGAACCAGATGATCGCTACCCGCCTTAGAAGCCGAATAAGGACTATTGGGTGCATAGGGTGTGGTTTCACTAAAAGCTGGATCCTCAGAGCCAAGACTGCCAAAAACTTCATCAGTAGAGACATGCAGAAAGCGAAAATGCTCCGGCTTGCCCTGCGCCTCCCAATGGTGACGAAAGGCTTCTAGCAGCGTGAACGTACCCACCACGTTAGTTTGAATGAAAGCAGCCGGCCCAGAAATAGAGCGATCGACATGAGATTCAGCCGCAAAGTGAACGATGGTGTCGATAGCGTGAGTAGCTAGCAGGTGAGCAACCAACTGCGCCTCACAGATATCGCCCTCGACAAAATGAAACCCCTTTTGCCCTTCTAAGTCGCTCAACGTCGCCCGATTTCCGGCATAGGTCAGCGCATCTAAGACAATCAGCGTCGCCGACTTCTGTTGCCAATGACGAACAAAATTAGAGCCAATAAACCCGGCTCCACCAGTAATTAGGGTGTTTTGAGACTGCAATGCTTTTTCCTTTAATCCTATTCAATTAAGTCAGTTCAATTTGGCAATCGTCGCCAATCATAAATCGCGATGCCTTAGGTCGTTTGGGACTGTAAACCAACTTTGCCCGTCTGCCAATCAAGCTATCAACAATCCGCTGCTGTAAGGCTTCAATAACCGCCCCTTCTAGGACAACACTGTGATCCATCTCAACGTCAATTAGCCTGACGCCATCTGCAATGCTGCTATAGGATCCAATAAAGCAATTTTCAATATGACAGTTTTGACCAATAACGACTGGCCCACGAATCGTAGAGTTAATAACTTGAGATCCATCGCCAATCTGCACTCGCCCGCTAATTTTCGTGGCTGCATCAACCTGACCTGCGATCGAGCTAAATAACGTGTCGTCTAAAATAATTTGGTTGGCAGCCAGCAAATCATCCTTTTTTCCGGTATCTAGCCACCATCCCTGTAGCTGCTGCGAGGCCACCGTTTGACCCGCATCTACCAGCATTTGAATTGCATCTGTGATTTCTAGCTCGCCCCTAGCAGAAGGTTTCAGCGTCGAAATGACTTCATGAATCGTCGGGGCAAACAAATAGACGCCAACCAGCGCCAAGTTAGAGGGGGGGTGCTTTGGTTTCTCGATTAGTTTGACGACCTGCCCTTGCTCGTTCAACTGAGCTACGCCAAAAGCGTTTGGATTAGCGACCTGCTTCAGCAAGATCAGGGCATCTAGTGACTGCTGCACAAACTTTTCGACAAAATCGCTCAGGCTATCTTGAATCAGGTTGTCGCCTAGATACATCAAAAAAGCGGCCTCGCCCAGAAAGGGCTGGGCAACTTTAACCGCATGGGCTAGTCCATCAGGATTGGCTTGTAGAATATAGGTGATTTTGGCACCAAATCTATCACCATTTCCTGTTATCTGTTGAATCTCGGTGCCAGTTTCAGGGCTGATAATAATCCCAATGTCTGTAATCCCGGCTGCAACAATTTGTTCAATGCCGTACCAGAGAATAGGTTTGTTAACAACGGGAACCAGTTGCTTTGCGCCCGTATGAGTGAGGGGACGTAGCCGGGTACCCTTACCGCCTGATAAAATTAGCGCCTTCATGGTCATGCTGGATTGCGGTGTTTGGTTGCAGGTTTTCCTGGAGCATTTTGCGTAAACTGACCCGCCAGTGAGGAGCGGTTTGACCGATTAACCGCGCTAGCTTCTCGTTGGCCAAGACTGAGTAGGCGGGCCGTTTTGCTGGCGTTGGATACTGGTCACTGGTGATGGGCTGAACATGGTCGATCTGCAATCGATAGCCAAGAACGCTGGCTTCTTCAAAAATGGCAACGGCGAAATCATACCAGCTAATGGCACCACTATTGGTGTAGTGATAAGTGCCAAAAGTTTGCTCGTTGAGCTGAGGTGTTAGCTGGGTAATCGCTTGAGCAAGGTCATAAGCCCAGGTAGGGCTGCCTATTTGGTCATAGACGACGCGGAGTTCGCGCCGCTCAGCCCCTAAACGCAACATGGTTTTGACAAAGTTGTTTTTGCCTTTGGCTCCATAAACCCAGGCCGTGCGCAAAATCGCATGGCGAGGGGTGGCCGCTTGTATGGCCAATTCGCCAGTGCGCTTAGACTGGCCATACACCCCTAAGGGGTTGGTAGCCGCATCCGTTTGATAGGGCTGGTTTTGCTGACCGTCAAAAACATAGTCAGTTGAAATATGCACAAGCGTAGCTTTGCAGGTTGCGGCTGCTTGGGCTAAACACTCTGGGGCGGCAGCGTTGATTTGATGGGCTAGGGCTGGTTCGCTTTCGGCGGCATCGACGGCGGTGTAGGCAGCCGCATTGATAATGACATCAGGCTGTTGAGCCACAACAGCCGGGACAATTTTGTCTAGATCGGTCAAATCAATGTCGGCTCGGTTCCAAGCGGTCACCTCCCCAATGCTAGGTAACGTTAACTGCAATTCTTGGCCCAGTTGACCTTGACTGCCTAGCAATAAAATTTTCATGATTCAAACACCTCAGCCATTTTGAAAGGAACAGCATTTCGGTCTTTGGTCGATAGGATGGGGGTGGCGGCGACTAGAGGCCAAGCGATCGCTAGATCCGCATCGTTCCACATAATGCTGCGTTCATGCTCTGGTGCATAATATTCGGTGGTTTTGTAAAGGACATCGGCTGTTTCTGAGAGAACGTAAAAGCCATGAGCAAATCCAGGTGGCACCCAAATTTGCTGTTTGTTCTCAGCAGTGAGTACAGCCGCTACCCACTGCCCGAAGCTAGGGGAGTGACGGCGAATATCGACAGCGACATCATACACTTCGCCGCTAATAACGCGGACTAACTTGCCCTGAGGCTGTTGAATTTGATAGTGCAATCCCCGCAAGATATTTTGCCTGGAGCGAGAATGATTGTCTTGAACAAAGGTATGATTTAGCCCCGTTTTATCGACAAACACTCTTTGGTTAAAGCTCTCGAAGAAAAAACCGCGTTCATCACCAAAGACTTGAGGTTCAAGAATCAGAACGTCAGAAATAGCGGTTTCAGTAATTTTCACAGCAGACCCGACCTATTTTTATCTCCTGAAGACTGTATCATCTGTTGCTGTTAGGCAATCGTGTGAGTTAAAGACAAGATTGCAAAACGGCTACAGTCGCTTTTCCTGTTTTTTCCCAGCTAAACTGGCTGGCTCTTTTCAAGCCTGCTTCGCTTAGCTGCTGCCGGAGTGGGGGGCAAGTGGCGATCGCGTGCATCGCTGTTGCCATTTCATCAGTGTTATGGGGATCGATCAGCCAAGCAGCGGATCCGGTCACTTCTGGCAAAGAAGATAAATTTGAGGCAATAACAGGGGTACCGCAAGCCATAGCTTCTAGCGCAGGTAGCCCAAATCCTTCCCAAAAACTGGGAAAGACGAGGGCGATCGCCTGACTCAAGAGCTGAGGGAGCTGAGCGTAAGGAACGTACTGAAGAAACTTAATGTGGCTAGCTAATCCTAGCGTTGCGGCTTGTGATTCGAGTACAGGGGTGTAACGGGAATCGTAAGGCCCAGCTATCCATAATTCATAGCGATCGCGCTCAGGTAGTTGGGCAAATGCCGCGATCGCGCCTGATATGTTTTTGTAGGGCGCATGTCTGCCCAATATTAAAAAATAATTTTTAGTCGCTAGTTCTAGTGGCCGAAACTGATTAGCATCATGAGCCAGCAAAATGGGTGTAATTTTGTTAGCCTTGATGCCGTAAAACGTAACAATATCACTCGCAGTCGCCTCAGAATCGCAAATAATATGCTCCGCTGCTTGTAACACTTGAGGCACATAGTAGCGATATAACCACTTCAAAGATGAAAAAAGCGCTGGAAATCTGAGCGGCGTCAGATCATGAACCGTAACTACAAATCGACAGCGGCTTCTCAGGGGTGCTTCAGTAATAGGTGAAAAGAGGAGTTGAGCCGCTTGTTGCTGATAAATCTGAGGTAAGCGAAATTGTGTCCACAGTAATCGCCGTAAATGCCCTGCCATACCAAACTCAGCAGTCATATTACTAGGCACAGAATGATACTGCATTAGCTGACTGCTAGGCGTCGCCAAACAGCAAGGATGGAGAGGTTCTAAGTGGGGCAGTAAGTTGAGGGCGTATGTAGTCGTGCCTGTCGGTTTACTGAGTAAATAAGCAAGGTTAACTAAGATCATAAGAACATCCTTAAAGCGATCCTTTGCGCCCTGTTAAATTAAACTTTAAAAACTGCCTGATACCCTGCCAGCGCCCAACGGCCATCTCAGTTTTACCAGTTATTCTTTCCCAAAAGCTGCGTGTTAGTAAATAAGCTAAATTAAGAAATAAAGCACTTGGCAGACCATATTTCTTTAAAAAGTAAAGTTTGCTAAAAGTGGCATGGGCCAGCTTTAGGCGTGGATATTGTCCAGTTGTGGCAGAAACGGCATGAGTGACCAGGGCTGCTTGCGTAACCGCGACCAATTTCCCTTGACGTCGATAGCGTTCACAAAATTCACTATCTTCATAGTACAAAAACATATTTTCATCAAAAGCTGGACAGATCTGAAACTGAGACAGGTTCACGACCAGGCTACAACCGGAAACCCAGCGACTTTGAACAATAAGAGAAGACGCCGAATCTAAATGCTGCTGCCCAGCCAACTGAAAACGAGGCTGCAAATGAGTTACCGCTCCACTCCAAGGGTTAAAACGCCCAATTTCAAACCAGGCATTTCCCCCACTATCGCGAATACGAGTACCCAAAATGGCTAGCTTGGGATACTTTTTGAGACAACGCTTGACGTATGAAATAGCATTTGCATCCAAAGTCGTATCTGGATTAATCAGCCATACATAAGCATGAGGATTTTGCTGATATATCCAACTGAGCCCCCTATTACAACCACCACCGAAGCCCAAGTTTTCGCCTGTTTCGATAACGGTTAGTGATTTATAAACCTTTGATAGAGTTTTAATTTCTAGATCATCAGCGGCGTTATTTACCACAATAATTTCGCAATTGTGATGATTTAAGTTCCCTGAATTCAACAGCTTATGGATAAAGCTAGTGGAATAATAATTAACTACCAAAAAATAGAAGGTAGCCATCGCTTTTCAAGTATTTAACAAATTGACTTAATAAGGAAAAGTTGACTTTTACCAGAAAAACAAATTAAAAAATAAACGATTGCGATCAAAATCAATTAAAATTGACGATTTTCTAGCAAAAAAGCTTTAGAGGCTATTTGAAAAGTCCTATTTTTTGTCGAAAAAGTGGAGATTCTCCCCTAAATCCCCCTTATAAAAAGGGAGCTTTTACCTCCCCTGCTTAGGTGCAGGGGGATCAGCAGGTGTCTAAAGCTACAGTAGATCACTTTTTCAACGCTCTCTTAATACTCTGGTCAAACTGCCTATCTAAGTTTCCGCGAAAACCATAATAGGTACCGCAAAAGCAAGCCCAAATTTTTGCAAACTTCTTATTGGGTTCAACCAGCAAAATAGATAAAGTTTTCATCAATAAGACTTTAAGACGCCGATAAATGCAAGTTAGCTTATAAAAACCTTGAGAATTTTTGAACTCTAGATAAGTATGGTTGCGACATATATAGTAGTAACGCAAAGCTGAGTAACGCTGAAGTATTTTCTTAACACCCCAAAAATTAAATTTAACCGGAGTCGCAAAGTTATGATGCAAAATTGCCCCCGGAACGAAAATATTGTGAAATCCTTTTTGCCTGAGCCGTAAGCCAAAATCTAGATCTATTCCATCAATAAAGAGCCTGCTATCAGGCGGCGCTACCGTGGTTGTAGCGCTTAGACGAAGCAAAGATCCCGAAGTAATAGGCGCATCACAAAAACACGGCGAGTCAAAACTTGTTTTAGCAAAAGCCTTAAAATGATCGTTTCTAAATTCAGCAGGCATAATTACTTGCTCTGTCCGCATATCTAGAGGAACTGGCGCAACAATTCCAACCCTGACATTTCTTGTGTACGTGTAGCTATCAAATGTAGCCACTAACTGACTTAAACAATCTGATGTGGGAATGCTATCTTGATCAAACATCCACAAAAAATCATAGTTATTTTGAAGTCCAAAATCCACAGCTTTGACAAGCCCACCTGAAATTCCTATATTTTCTGGATGACTTTTAATAACGACTAATCCAGTTTCAGGCTCTAAAATATTTAGCGGTTTTGGCGAGTTATCAACAACAAAGATTTTATTGACTGCGTACGTTTGCTTAAAAATACCTGCTATGCACTTTTTAACTGCACTTTCATCACAGTAAGCAGTAATATAGGCAAGCACTTTATACACGTTTGTTTGCGAGTTCTAAGTTGACAGCAGACAACAAATAATAGATCTAAATCTGACTATAGCGATTTAGGTTTTTAGTTAAAAATCAATCTTTTAGCTAGGATCCGTTTAAACAAAAAATAAGGCAAATATAGCTAATCTAGAAACTAAAACCTATGTTGCTTGTTTGCTATTTAAGGCATTCCGCCTTTAAATAGTAATAAGTCCTAGTTAAGGCTTCTTCCCATGAAACAACAGGCTGCCAGTCTAATTCTTTTTTAGCCAACTCAATGTCTAAAATATTTTTGGGAACGTCGAGCAATCTAGAAGGTTTGTAGGTTCGTTCAACTGAACAATTAAAAGTTTGTTCAATTGAATGTAGAATCTGAAGAATACTACGACCAACACCCGTACCTATATTAAAAACCTTGTGGGTGCCTGTATAATCTTTTGCTTTGAGAAAGGCAGAAATGACGTCACCCACATAAATATAGTCTCTCACAATACTACCATCACCCCAAATCTCTACCCTTTCCCCTTGAAGGTGCTTGCTTATAAAGTTAGAAACTGCGCCTTGTTTACGACCCAATCCTTGCCCCTCTCCAAACGGATTGGATATGCGAAGAGCGCAGTAGTCTAATCCGTATAAGGAAAAGTACATGTGCAAATATTTTTCTATGCTGAGTTTAACAACACCATAAGAGCAAATTGGGTTAGTGCAAGAATTTTCGGATATTGGCATAGCGGGCTGCACGCCATATACCGTTCCCCCGGATGAAGCGAATATAATTTTGGAGACGTTTTCTTTCAGTGAAGCTTCTAGGAGGTTGACCGCTCCTTTAAGGTTGTTCTCTATATCTCTTTTTGGATCAAGGTTTGATGTTGAAGGAATACTAGATGAACCAAGATGGTAGACGACACTGCAACCTGCGATCGCGGCTTCTAAGCTTTCTACATCCTGCAAACTGCCACAAAAAAGATCGGCATATTGCGCGCAGGATACAGAATCAACTTTTCTACTGAGAATATTGACCTTTGCCCCCTGAAGAACCAGAGCTTTACATAAATGAGAGCCTAAAAATCCTGAGCCGCCGATTACCAGACAACGATCATTTGCCATTAATCATTTATCATCCTGTCAACAATAGTTGAAAAGCGATCGCACTCTACATCCCAACTTGTGCTAAGGGCAAAATTTAAGCCTGCGTCTGCAATTTTTTCTCTCCGGTCTTCGTTTCTCAGTAATGAACAAAGAGCGGTACTAAGGCTCTCAACGTTAGGTTCTGCTAATAGACAGTTCTGCTCATTTAAAAGCCAACTCACATTAGAACCAGAGTTGCTAACCACCGGACACCTACACGCCATCAATTCCAGTGGCAAAAGTGACAAGTTAGTAAAAGATAGTACAAGCGCTGCGTAACAACGACTGTAAATATCTGGTAGTTCTTTTAGAGAAACGACTCCAAGGCTAATGTGCTTAAAGGGAATGTGATACGAAGTCGTATCCCAACCAGCCAAAACAAATTCAACATCAGGAAAACATTTTGAAACTTCGGTCAACGTCAATAGACCGAGTTCAAACCCTCTTCTAGGCGTCACAGGTCGAGCATAAAAAAATATTTTTTTGACTTCGCTGTCAGTTTTTTCAGACTTAGCAGCATACAAATCTTTATCATATGAAAAACCAACATAATCAGTCTTCATTGAATAGCTTTTAGCTAGCTTTTGAGCCAGCCACTTACCAGCCGTAACACCATAAAAACCAAACTTATACGTTTCTTCAGCCCAGTAATACTCACTGCTCCTAGCATAAAAGAATGGTTCAAAGTCCTGAACAAAATAACATTTGTGAACTGTACTCTGGAAATTTCGTACGGCGTAAGCAGTTGTCCAACTGGTTGCAAAGGTAATCCATGCTGGGGGCATATTTTCTTTGCCGATAAATACTTCTGCTTGCAAAGGTCTAAAATTTTGGTTTATCCGTTCTTTAGCAACATTAGCTTCTAAAAACTGACAAGGTTCAATAATCGTAATCGAACAGTTATAGTTTCGTTTTTCTAACCCATCAATAAATCTGAATATATTGATGTGCCCACCAGACCCGACGCTAAAATCTGGGATAACCCAGTTAATGCTTTTTTTGTCTTTTAATAAAGCAGCATTATGTCTGTTTCCAAAAGGCTGATATGAGACAAAGCTATAGTATGAAATTATGTCAGTTTTACCTTCTAACTGATCAGGCTTTCCTAAAATCGAAGCTTTCAATCGCTTTAAAGCATATTTACAATATCCTTTAAAGCCAAATTTCAAAAGGTTCATCTTTATTGAAAAGAGTTTCCTTTTTACTTTGAGTAAAATTGACATTGCCTTTTCACTTTAGTTATTTATAAACCTTTTCGCTTTGTCTATCATTTGCTTTTTCTACAGGTTAGCTACTAGTTCTATAGGATGGATAATCATCGTGCAATAGTGGGCTTACCTTTTATAGCTTCCTTTTTCCCTGCTTCATGGCTCTATCAAGTGACATCCTATCCAAAAGAAAATCATTGTTCTGCCGCGTTAGTCTTTGACCTACATAAAAACCTAACTGCTTAGAAAAATTAAGCAAGGGCGAAATTGAAGACCAAAAAGGGTTGGTTAAAAAGAGTTTTTTTCTGTAAGCAAATTTTAAGTCTCTAATAGTTGTCTTAATAGATTGCAAAAATAACTGATATAGATTAGGACAAAGTTGATAGCCGAACATTTTTGCTAATGCCCTCGATTCATCAACGGATCTTTTGAATAGTTCGAAAGGAAAGTAATCGTGTGAGTGAAAGACAATAGCGTCATTAACAAATCTTTTTGAATAGCCGGCCTCTAAGGCTTTCATAGCCCAAATTTGATCTTCTGCAAAATCAACATCGGGAAATGGAATCTTTTGAAGTACCGACCGTCTGATGCAAGAATTGTTGTTCGAAAAGAAATGCAAAAACTGTCTGTAGGCAATATCGGTTTGATATCTTTCTAAGCTATCTATATTAACTATAGAAGGATGTGATAAAAAGTTATCAAAATGAAGCTCTAAGTCTCGAGCATTAAATGGATTGCCGTTAGGATAAGCTATATGACGGCCAAAAGAACCAGCAATAGTTTCTGATTCATTAGTTGCTTCTACTAAGTTTGAAAGCCAGCTTTCGTCTTTAGGTAAAGCATCGTGAGTTAAAAAAACAACAAATTCTCCCATGCTTTGAGATGCAGCATAGTTGCGGGTTTTGCCGTGCCCAAATTCTTCAGGTAAGATTTCAATTAGGCGCAGCTTACCAGCTAACTTGTGACAATAATCCAACGTACCGTCAGTTGAACCTGAGTCAATAACAATTACCTCGTACGGCCAAGGAGCTTTTTGGCTCAATACAGCGTTAAGAACGTTGTGAAATTGCTTTCCTGGGTTTTTAGTTGGAATTATAACCGATGCTTTTATCGTCATTTTGATAAGTTAAAGGCTAAAACTACAGAACAAAGTATTAAAGTAAGTAAAAATTTTCATATTGGCATTGCTTGAAAATATCTCTAATGAAAAAGCTAGATTTTACGTTTTAAGTATGTTTGCCGAGCATGTGTTTTAGCCGCAGCCAAGCTTTTCTCACTTTCCAAAACTTGCTTTTTTCTATGGATTGAAGAAGATGCTTTAAATTATTCAATTCAATGTTGGCTTGCTGAAATTCAAGCTGAGACTTAGACAGTTGTGCAACTAATTCATTGGATTCATACAGCACGCGAATGTACAACTGAGACAAAAAACCAACTTTAATTCTTATCTCATCAGGAAGCTCAACACTTTTAACTGCGCTCTCACTGAGATTATTCTCAACACCAATTTCTTTACAAACCCAGTCAAAGTTCTTATCAAAGCTATAAAAATCCCGAGCGTATGTTTGCAAATAGGGAACTGTTCGAAGAGCCGCCCCGTAACCATTACACAAGTCATCCAAAATCTCGTAATGATTCCGGATTGTCTTACAGCACCGCCCTGAATAATTAAAAAACTCTGCATTTTTTAAGTTTTCAGGAGTGATCCACCCCGGCCCACCAAAATGATCATAGCAATATACGGGAATACCTATTGCCATACAGTGCTGAACTGTTCTGCCTATTGAAATTATGACGTCATAAAAACTGAGAAGTTCTGGTGTTACTAGCGCAAACTTGTGTTGTGCGCCAATTATTTCAACAGTATAATTTTGACTTACGGCATATTTCTGAAAATCCAAAAGTTCTTGAGGTGGATGATTGGTTACTATAGCTATTTTTTGTATAGTTTTTGACAGCGTTTTTTGACTGTCAAAAAATCTAAACCAGGAAGAAGGTACTGAATTTGGGAAGACGTGAAGTTTGTTTGTGCTATCTTCACTTAAGTAAGTTTCTAGCTTTTTTTTGGTTTCATAAGAGTTGCAAACAATTGTACTCGCTAAGTTGTCGAATATTTGAATCGATTCTAAGGGTTCATAAGGAGACAGGCTACTCAACACCAATTTGCTAAATTTAATCTTGTCTTCCAAGACAACTTTTACTAATACCGGAAAATGATGACTCCAAACAAGCTCGTATTCTTGGCTTTGTAAAGAATCTCTTAATATATTGGTTACGTTTATACCTAGCTTTTGACAGTGTTCTTTTAAAGGGTCAGCATACAAAAAAGTTGCAATTTCAACCTCATAGCCTCGGTTGATCAATGCTTGATATAGATCAAGCGTTAAGAGTTCTGAGCCTGCAAAATTTTTAAAGTGATGGTTAGTTAGTAAAGCTCTAGCGGGCATTGATTTATATACAGTGCGCTTCTGTAATTATGGGTGAATTCTGACGCTGTTTGAAAACAGATCTTCACCCCATTGATAGAGAGGCCGACCAAAGTCAGAGCTGCTATGAATAGCTTTTCCCTGTCTTTCCGTCCATTTTTTTCCATAAGGAACAAAAGGGAAATGATTGATATAATACTGGCAAGTTTCTTCCCAGTGATCAATAGATAAAGATTTGCCGTAATGCTGGCAATAAAACTTGGTAATTATGTTCATCTTTAGATCGTACTTTGGTTCTCTCGCATCTAGTCCCTCATAGCGAAAATTATCAGAGTTGCGCCAGATCATTAAAATGTCTCGCCTTTCTGGGCCAAAGAAAGTTCTAAAATTTTTCAACTGCTTGCCCTGACAAAAAGGAGCTTGATCGTCAAGAGTTATATACGCATCAAACAGCTGAATTCTGATGCCATCAACTTTTAAGGCTTCTGCTGAAAAGAGGAAATCTTTAATATTTCCAAAAAATCTTTCGTCAGCGTCAGCATAAAACAGCCAAGATGGTTTATAAAATTCAGCCCGATCTAAAAGCGTTTTTCTATCTAAAGTTTCTCTTTCTATACGTTGTGTTGGTTCAGCTAACCACTTCAAATTTTGGATGACTTCAACAACAGACTGATGAGACATTAAAATCTCAAAGGTTTTGTCAGTGCTAGCATCATCGTAGCAAATCAGACCATCACAAAATTCTGACAAGTGATCTAACGTATCTTGCAAAATAAGCTCTTCGTTTCGGACTCTCAAAAGACCACATATTGTTAATTTATTAACTTTTCGAGGACGATAAAATTTCAGATATTTCTTTTTAAAGGGAAACATACTTAATCTTTTTAAGGTTAATACTTCTTTTAGGCGAGCCTGTCAAAACAAAATCAAGAGAATGACCAATGGTGGTTTGTTCTAAAAAATCCTTCGGCAACCGGAATGCCAAACTTGTTTTTTTGTATTTCCACAAAAAAACTGGTGCAATAGTCTAGTTTTGCAAAAGGACAAAGCGCCAGGTTGTCAACAATTGATATAGAGAGAAAGTATTCATCTCGAATAAACTGATTTTTTTCAATCTTTAGATAAATGTTGTTGTGTTCTTCTTGAATTTCAATATCGTCTCTAATAGTATTAATTACTGTCACAATGTCGCCTGAACTATTATGAATAAGAATGCCAACCCCCCAAGAGATCAACTTTTTAAAGAAATCTAGTTGAATTTCAATTTCAATATCTTCACCACTCATATAAGTTTTTTTATCTGTAGCTACTTTTTTAATAAAAACATAAGCATCTTCAGCAACAACGTTATCGGATACATGTCTGTTGTTTTTTCCTAAAGACTTTTTAAGTTTTCCAATACTATCTTGATAAGACTCGCAAACGACCGAGCATTCTCCGTCTGCAGCTATTTCACCACTTTTAATCCAAATTGCGCGATCGCAGAAATTACGCACAGTCGATATCGAATGACTCACAAACAATATAGTTGTTTTTTGCTTCATCTCCTTCATTCTTTCAATGCACTTTGCTTGAAAGTACATATCACCCACACTTAATGCTTCATCAATAATTAAAATTTCAGCATTTACCTGAGTGGCAACAGCAAAAGCTAGTCTAATCGTCATACCACTAGAATACGTTTTGATTGGCTGGTCTATAAAATCACCAATTTCTGCAAACTGCTCTATCTCGTGGAACTTAGATTCTACTTGTGATTTTGTTAAACCTAATAGTTGAGCATAAAAAAAGACGTTTTGACGACCTGTATATTCAAAATTGAAACCACTCCCTAGCTCTAGCAAGGCAGAAACAGTGCCATTTACCCATACTCTGCCTGAAGTAGGCTTCAAAACGCCAGCGACAATTTGCAAAATAGTACTTTTGCCTGAACCATTTTGACCAATTAAGCCTACTGTTTGACCCTTAGGAATTTTTAGGTCTATATTCTTTAAAGCCCAAAATTCATCAGCTCTTTGCTTTCCAGGTAATAGTATCTCTTTTAAGCGATCGGTTGGTTTAGCATATCGCTTAAATACTTTAGAAATACTCTCAATAGAAATTGCAATTTCGCTGGGCATAAAGTTGGTTGGTAATTTTAACAAACTTTAAAGTACGCTTTTTAAGCTAAAAATCGTTTTATTGAGTCAATTAATTGACTCCGGCATGCTGAGGAACAAGTATGATTTGCTTTATAGCAGCACCAGATAACCTAAAGTACGTCTGCAAATGCAGGTCTTAGCTTACGATAGCACCAGAAACCGCCTAAAAAAATGAGACAGGAAACGCCCGTAGCCACGAACCACTCTCCCCAGTGACTGACACTGCCGATTAAAATAACGTCTCTATATAGCTCTCCAATGGCAGCCAAAGGATTTAGCCAAAAAACTAACTTCTGAAAGGGTTGTGGAATTAATTCAGCAGGATAAATCAATGGTGTGGCATAAAACCAAAGGTTTAAGACAACTCCTAAGGTTTGGGGAATGTCTCGAATAAAGACGGTTAAACCTGCTGCCAAAAAACCCAACCCAGCGGTCAACAAGAGCTGGGGGAGCCATATCAGAGGTAGCAACAATAAGCTTGGATGAATTGTGTGATTTACGAATGCTACAAACGTAATTAGCACCATTAAACCAAAAGTGCTTTCTAAAAAACTGACGCAAACAGGAACTAAAGGTAACAGGGTTAGAGGAAAAACAACTTTTTTGACTAAGTTGGGTTGCCCAATAACAGAACCAGATGCTTGGGTTAAACCATTACTAAATGTAATCCAAAGCAGTAAGCCTGAAAATAGCCACAGACCAAAGACAAAAGAGTTGTCGGCAGGCATGCCTTTTAAATCTAACTTCACGCCTAACACAATAGAAAAAACGTATGTATAGATGAAAAGTTGTGCTAGCTGGTTTAGCAGCGGCCACAAGTTGCCCAGGATAGAACCCTTGTACCGAGCTTCCATCTCTCGCTGCACTAAGGTTTTCAACAACTCCAACTTCGTCCACTGAGATTCACTTAAGGGAAGCAAAGTCTTTGAACGGATCATCATCAACTTGGTAACTTTTGCACAAAATCCCAAACGTGCTTTTAGAGATTGCCGCATAACATTCAAGCTTTGATTTTCCCTAGAATCAGTCAAACCTATCGAAATACGCAAGTTGCCACCCATGCCTCTCAACTGTGGCAACCGTTAACTTCTGATAAACAACTCAAATTTATCAGATTAGACTGGCTAGGGGTCTGAGGCGTCTCGCTTTGTCAGACGCAACTGGTGATTGTGGCTGTCGAACAGCAAGCAGAGGCCGAAGTTGAAGGCGCTTAAGCTAGCTGTACCTAGCCAAAACCAGCTCCCGCCTGTCATTTTTTGCGCTAAAGCCTCACCAAAAAGGCAGAGGCCAAAACCGACGAACAAAAGTCCCCCAACCCCTTTGATGAGCCAGAGTTTTTTCTCTTTTGACATAAATCAGTTTTAGGATACGGTTTGAATGTAAGGCAGCTTTAGACCCAAATCAGCGATCGCGTCTTCAGCCATACCATCTGTTTGATTAACGATGGCGGCCAAAGCGTCAACCCCTTCAATTCCAACTTTTTGCAAAGTAACGAGCCAGCTTTGGCTCTGGTCGATTAGATTTTCGACATCAATACCGCGATAGCTGGGTTCAAACGGGTACAAACGGTTTGTGCCTTCGCCTAGCAAAATGGCAGCGCCTTGCCAGTTGCCATTACCCAGATGGTAAAAAGCAACCGCTATCTGCAAAATCCCTTGATAAAAAGGCTTGATGTAGATTTCAGCTTCCATCCACAAGGCTTCTAGGGTGTCATGACAAGCATAAAACTGGCCGTTGTTGAACTGCTCAACGCCCTGATGAAAAGCAGGCGGTAGAGAATCTTTTGGGGTGCTACTGAAAGAATTAACCATTAGACACTAGACTTAACTGGCACAAAATTGTAAACAAATTGTAAAAAGGAGATGCTATTCTCCCCTGTGTGTGAGTGTGGTGTAGGAGTAGAAAATTATGGTAACTTCCCCTGTGCGGGCAGTGGCCCCCTCTTTGGGACTCAGTAAGGTAGTTGATGGGATGCCTTTGGGGTTTGGTTGGCAACCCATAAAACTGCCGCAAACCTCTCTTTTGGGCACGGATGGTATTCGAGGTCGAGCGGGTGACTTGCTAAGCGCTCCTTTAGCCTTGCAGATAGGCTTTTGGGCGGGGCAGGTGCTACAATCACAGACCTTTTTGTCTGGGCCGGTGATTGTGGGACAAGACTCTCGCAACTCTAGTGACATGTTGGCAATGGCTTTGGCTGCCGGACTGACCGCAACTGGCTTAGAGGTCTGGAATTTAGGGCTTTGCCCAACAGCGGCTGTGGCTTACCTGACTCAAGCTTGCCAAGCTGTAGGCGGCATCATGATCTCGGCCAGTCATAACCCCCCTGCAGACAATGGTATCAAGTTCTTTGCTGCCGATGGCACCAAGTTAGCGGCCACTGTTCAAGCTCAAATTGAGCAAGCTTTACGCCAGGGTCAGTGCAGTCCCTTTGTTCAGGTGCAAAACAACGCTTGGGGACGGCATTGTTTTCGTCCAGAACTCGTAGAGCAGTATGCCGCGTTTTTACAGCAACCCCTGCCAGCAGCGCTGAATTTGAGCGGTATGCGCATTGTGCTAGATATGGCTTGGGGGGCAGCCACTCGAATTGCGGAACAGGTTTTTCGCAGCACGGGGGCTGAGGTGATTGGGTTACACGGTGTACCGGATGGCGATCGCATTAATGTGGGTTGTGGGTCTACCCACCTAGAGCCGCTGAAGGCCGCTGTGCAGAATCATCAGGCCGATTTGGGCTTTGCCTTCGATGGCGATGCTGATCGGGTAATTGCGGTCGATGCCCAGGGGCGCATGGTTGATGGTGACTACATCCTCTATTTTTGGGGTCAAACGCTGCAACAAACCCAACAGTTGCCTGACAGTACGATTGTTTCAACCGTGATGGCGAATTTGGGTTTTGAGCGGGCTTGGCAACAATTAGGCGGACAGTTGGTGCGCACTAAAGTCGGTGATCAGTATGTTCATGCTGAGATGGTACAGCGGGGAGCCAAACTAGGGGGTGAACAATCGGGGCACATCCTATGCCATCACTACAGCATGACGGGTGACGGCATTTTGACGGCGCTACATCTGGCTAGTTTAGTTAACCAGTCAGGAGGAACTTTAGCGGAACTAGTCGATCAAAGTTTTCAGCCCTACCCGCAACTGCTGAAAAATGTGCGGGTAGACGATCGCGATCGCCGCCTCAACTGGCATACCCACGATCGCTTACAGCAGGCGATCGCCCAAGCTGAAGCAGCTATGGGCGACCAAGGCCGGGTGCTGGTGCGAGCCTCTGGCACAGAACCTGTAATTCGGGTCATGGTTGAAGCGGCTGAGCGAGAAATGGTTGATAGCTGGACAGATCGTTTAGTTGAGGCAGTTCAAACCTATCTCGTGGCCTAACTCATTTCGCCAAAGCTAACTGATAAGCTAAAAGCACCTTTACCCACGTCCACAGACAATTGCAGCAGGGTTAGATACTGTCTAGCCCTGCTATCAAGTGCTTAATGGGTCACTTAGGCGATTGTCAGTTTTGGGCAAGTATAGCTAAAGGCAGAAGGTTAAAGGCAGAAAGCAGATGAAAGACTTTCTGTCAGCGGCTTTCGGCAGTTTGAGTGTCTCAACCCTAGTGGCTACAGCTATACCAAGAGCAATGAAGTTAAGCTATCGTTGGCGTCGAAGACTTGTAAGCTGGCGACGTATTCTACAGGAGCTAACCGCCAGTAATCGGGGTGACTGGATTTGGCTAAAAACCAAACCTCTCCCCGTGGCTAGCCTGAACCGCGATCTCTGGCGTTGGGCAGAGCCTTCGGTTAATTACTATATGCTGATGTTTTTGTCGGGCGTCATTGCCACGCTCGGCTTACTGGCAAACAGCAGCGCCACGATTATAGGCGCGATGATTGTAGCGCCGCTGATGGGGCCTATTATTGCGATGGCTTTTGCCGTAGCCATGGGCAATCGGCGCTTGCTGAAGCGAGCCAGTTTTTCGATGGTGACGGGTGTGCTGCTCAACGTGGCTACGGCTGCCTTGATTACCTTTGTGTTGGGCATAGACACGCTAACCGCTGAAGTACAGGTGCGGATGCAGCCAACGCTGATTGATTTAGGTGTGGCTTTGGCGGCGGGAGCCGCAGGGGCTTATGCCAAAGCTCGCAAACACATTTCAGATGCCCTGCCAGGGGTTGCGATCGCTGTAGCGCTGGTGCCCCCTCTCAGCGTGATTGGCATTGGGATAGCGTCTTGGTCTAGAACCGTAACCGTTGGTTCGACCTTGCTGTTTTTAACCAACTTAGCCAGCGTCATCTTCTGCGGGGCATTGGTCTTTCTGGCGCAAAATTATGGTTCCCTTGGGCGGGCGCAACGGGGATTAACCGTTTCGGTGCTGGTGATTGCGTTGTTAGGCTTACCTTTGGGCTTTTCTTTTCGCGATTTGGTCATCAAAGAGCGAACCCGATCGCGGCTGAACCTGCTGGTGCGTGAGCGAACCCTAGCTTTGAGGAATGTCAATATAGAAACCTTAACGGTTCGCCGTCGGCAGGCCAGCGGACTGCTGGTTGATCTAGAAATTTCAGCCCCCTCCGACAGCATTTCAGCCCAGGATATTGACGTGTTACACGGATTTTTAGAAGACGAACTCAATACCCCGGTGGATCTCAACGTGTCGGTCATTCCGATTGATCGCTTTCGTGCCCTGACCCAGCAGGACTCATCCAATCGGCAGATCCCCTGAGGGTTCTCTCCCCGCTTCCGGACTGAGCGTGTCAAGATAGCTTAAGAAGTACTGAGTCTTTTCATACGGTTTTGCAAATTACGTTTTTGGGTACCAGTTCTGGAGTGCCAACGCGATCGCGCAATGTCTCCAGCGTAGCTTTACGCCTGCCGCAAAGGGCTGAGGTCTGGCTGTTTGACTGTGGCGAAGGCACGCAACATCAGTTTTTACGCAGTGAGTTTAAAGTTAGCCAAATTCGCCGCATTTTTGTGACGCACATGCACGGCGATCACATTTTTGGCTTGATGGGGCTGTTGGCTAGCTGTGGCTTGGCAGGTAATGCCCAGCAGCAGCGCATTGATATTTACGGCCCCCCCAAGCTCAATGAGTATTTACAAGCCTGTCGTCGGTATTCGCAAACCCACTTTTCCTATCCCATCCGCGTACACACCGTTTCTCCGGGCAAGGTGTTTGAAGATGAAGAGTTTACCGTCTACTGCGATCGCTTAGAGCACCGGGTACCTGCGTTTGGCTATCGAATTGTCGAAAAAGATCGACCGGGGCGATTTGATGTCAAAAAAGCCACTGCTCTAGGAATTCCTTCTGGCCCTATTTATGGCAGATTGAAGCGCGGCGAGCTAGTAGAGCTACCCAACGGGCGCAAAATTCACGGCTCTGAACTGTGTGGCCCACCGCTACCCGGTCGCAAACTGGCCTACTGTACCGATACTGTTTTTTGCGAACAAGCAATCGATTTAGCCAGTCAAGCCGATGTTCTCATTCACGAAGCGACGTTTTCTCATCACGACGCTGAGCTAGCTTACCAGCGGCTGCACTCCACTTCTACGATGGCCGCCCAGGTTGCTTTAGCCGCTCAGGTAAAGCAGCTAATTATGACCCACTTTAGCCCCCGCTATGCCCCTGGCAATGCCATTCAGCTAGAAGATCTCTTAGCCGAAGCGCGAGCCATTTTCGCCAATACGGTCATGGCTTATGACTTCTTTACGTTCGATATTCCCCGATTAGACGCGATCGCATCTAAACCCCAGCCTTCGGTCGTCTCTTCGTAGGTTCGTCGTACCTGGGGATAATCGGGGCTGTTGGCGTAACCACTTTCTAAGCGAGATTGAGCCAGTCGGTGGCGGATACCCTGCAGGTGAGAAGGCGTATCTACTGCCGAGCGGGGAGCAGGAATTTCGCTGTTGGGCCAGCTAGCGAGATCGTGGCAAGGGCAGGGGTGGTCAGAAACCCCCACCGTTCGCATAGGCACGGGCATGCTGCAACGAGCACAGGGCGGCAAATCCCAGGTATCGCTTAGCAGTTCAGCCATGCTCTGATCGGTGCCTTCGATATAGGCATCTTGCCCTTTGTGCACCATTACCTGTTGCCAGCAAGTTTCGAAAGCCTCGCTGTAGCGATCGCCTTGAAACACAGGCTTAGGTAAGCAGGCTGGTTGAGCGCCTATTATGAGCGGCTTACCAAGCTGAAACCAATAGGCCAGATATTCACGCACTTGTTGCTGTGAAGCCATAAGCTAACAATTCCCGTCGCCATCAATAGCGAAAATGTGTTGGTCTTGTTTGATCTCTAGATCTATCCTAACGCCACTCTACAGAGCCAACTTGCGGAAAACCTCACTGTTAAAGAGGATGATAATTTTGTTGCATCAAAATAAAATTCGTTACAAAACAACGTCTGTGGTCTTA